>DASXYJ010000268.1:0-4716 GCA_036502565.1 Gammaproteobacteria bacterium | reverse complement strand
GTCAAACCGAAGGGCGCGAGCCAGTCGAAATGCCAGTCCACCGCGCCGAGGTCGTTGCCGGCATAGTTCACCTGCTGCGCGGATCCGGAGAACAGGCTGCCTTCGACGCCCACCAATCGCAGCTGCGGCAGCTTCTTGCTGAGGTGATCGGCCAGGTACTGTGCCGGGAAGGTGGCGCCCAGGAACACGAGGTAGGCGACCGCGCCCAGCAGCCACCAGCGGAGTGCAGCGCGGTTCATGATCCGGATACGAGGGTGAGGGTGGTATCGACGTTGCCGGCCGCAGCGGTCTTCTGCGCTGACAGGTCACGCACCGATATGCCGTACTGATGGCGCAGGCTGCCGAGCCAGCGGATCAGGTTGTCGAAACTGACGCCCTGCATCTGCACCCGTACCGAGCCGTCGTTGTCGGTCTGGGCCTGCTTCATCACTTGGCTGAAGCCGGCGTCCGAGGCGCTGCGCGTCACCACCGCCAACAAGGACTGGTTGGCGGGCACGCCGGAAGGTTGCTGGCCGCGCAAGGCTTGCAGCTGCGCGGCGGCGGGCCCCATCCAGGCGACCTCGGTCTGACGCTGCTGGATGCTCGCCTCAAGGCGGTGGCGGCTGTTGAAGTAGGGAGCCAGGAGCAGGAGGTAGAGCACCATCACCACCACGAACACCGCGCCGGCAGCGAGGATGCGCTGTTCGCGCTGCTCCAACGATTGGTACCAGGTCTTCAGCTCGTCGTATTGCTTCACGACGCGCCTCCGCTGAGGGTGATGCGGCCCGTGACCTGGCTGCCGGCGGCATTCACCGAATCCAGCTTGGCATCGATACCGTTCTGGCCGTTGAGCGCGCCTTTCAGCCCATCCAGCGCGCCGATGTCGGCGGCCTGCAATTGCGCCTGCAAGCTACCGCCCTGGTAGCTGATGCCGGTGATCTGGATCGAGGGGTTGGTGTTGAGCCCGTTGCCGAGGGCGTCCAGCAGCACCAGCAGCGAGCCGGCGGAGTCGCCGCCCTGCAGGGCCGCCAGGCGCTGCTTCATCTGTTCCATCTCGGTGCCGGGCTGCAGGCGGCTGCCGGGCATGGCCTGGGTGAAGAGCTGCTCCACCTGGGCGTCGAGCGCCGCGGCCTGGTGGCGCAGGTGCAGGTAGGAAGTGATCTGCTGCACGAGTCCCAGCGCCACGCACGCCACCAGCAGGAAAGCCGCGAGTCGCCACTGACGCCAGTGTTCCTGGAAGGAAGTCTGCAGCTTGAAATCACCCTGCAGGAGATCCAGCCCGCGCTGGCTGGCGAGGGAATGGGCGAGCAGCGGGAGCCGCCCGTCCGGCAGCGTCTGCTGGACGCGCTCCTGCGGCAGGTCCGCGAGCAGGGCGTCGAAGGCTTCCGCGGCTTCGAGGGCAGCATGGATGACGATGCGTGTGACGTCGCTGCCCTCGGCGCTGACACGGCGCCTGAGGAGTTGCGCGGCGAGATCGCTGTCGGCGCCGAAGCCGCTGCCGTCCGGGAAGCGCAGCAGCGCCACGCCGTCTTCCACCACTGCCACCGCGGTGGCGGGTTCCGGCGTGACGGCGCAGACGTCCGGCACCAGACGCGAGGGCGTAAGGCCGGCGGCGCTGAGGGAATCCAGTAGTTCGCGGACGTGGCCGCGACCGACCGCGGCCACCAGCTGGCGCGTGCCGTCTCGCGGACCGAGAGCGAAGTGCAGGGACTCCACGTCTTCCGCCAGCTTGTCTTCCAGCATGAAGGGCACCGCCTGCAGCACCTTCTGCGGGTTGCGGCTGGGGACCTCCACGTGGGTCAGCGTGACCCGCTCGGCGGGGGTGAAGGCGGTGACGCGCCGGCCCTTGGCCTGGACGGCGGCATCCGCGAGGCTGCCCTGTTGCGGGTGGCCGATGCGGTTGCCCACGGTGTCCACCAGCAGCCAGCGGACCGGCTCGTCGGCGCGGGGCAGTTGCAGGTAGAGGGATTCGGCCATCTCAGAGGGTCCCGAAGGTGCGCCGGATGGCGGTCACTTCGTTGTTGTTCCGATACAGCAGACTGTACAGGGTGACGTGGGTGGTGCCAATCTGCGCCGTCACCGTGACCAGGAAATAGTTACTGTCATAAGTCTGGCCGGTAAGCTTGAAAGCCGAGATCGCCTGCGGAGGCGAAGTCTGGCTGAGCTCACGGCTGCCCCGTTCGCCGATGACCTGCGACACCACGTCGACGGTCATGTCCTGGGATAGCGTCTCCATCACGGGACCGGAGGCGGTGTTGAGGTTCACCAAGCTGCCGGCTCCGGCGCCTCCGCCGGCCGAGACCGGCAGGGCGCAGAGGTAGGGAGAGACCTGCGCATACACCGCCGGCGTGAATCCCTTCACCAGCAGGAGCTCGCTGATGCTCTGCATGTTCATCTGGCCGGTGAGATAGGCCGGCTGCAGGCGTGAGTAGTAGTCGTCGGTGGCATCGCCACCGGTGTTGGCGCCGTTGGTGGTCATCCATTGCGCTACCGCCGCCGCGAGCGTGGGATCCTGGCCGAGGGCCGTGAGCAACCTGCCGAACTGGGCGGCGCCGGCCGGCGTCGTCACGTTGTTGATGTTGAAGCGGCCCTGCAGGTCCTCGATCTTGCCCTGGATCTGGCCGCCGTCCACCGGCAGCGGCGGAAGCTGTTGCGCCCAGGTCTGGTCCAGGGCCGTGACGTTGGGATGCTTGCGGCCATCCCGCGCCAGGATCTGTTCCGCCCAGGCCTCGGCCCCCAGCGCGTATTCCATGGCCTGGTCGCCCTGCACCAACGTGGCGGTGCGGCGCGTGTCGAGCCCGGTGCGCCAGATGATGGCCGCGGCCATTCCGGTGGCGATGGCCACCACCACCAGTGCAGTGATCAGCGCGATGCCGCGCTGGCGGCGGTCAGAGGCAGTTTGCGACACAGCTCGATACTTCCACTATGCGGGTGATATCGCCGAGATCCTTCAGCTTCATGGTGATGCTCACCGCTACCGGCATCAAGGCGTTCCCCTGAGGAGGAGCGTGGCTGGCGCCGGCCGGCGGCAGCGTCTGGATGGGCGGCCACACATCCTGGAAAGTCTTGGAGGTCTTTTCCATGTATTGGAATTTGATCGAACTCACGCCCGCCAGTAGGGCTTCCTTAACCGGCTGCACCTGGGCCTGGCCGTCCAACTCCGGCCACCAGGAGCGCATGAGCTTGCCGTCCTCCAGGCTATAGGCGACGCGCTCCTCGGTGCTGCGGGTGGTGCCGAGAGGGTTGCCCCAGCCGCCGCGGGTGAATTGGATGGGCGGCACGTTGTCGGGACCGGCGATGAGAGCCGGAGAGGGTTGCGCGCTCAAGCCATCGCGCACCGGGCGCGGCTCCAGCTGCGCGAAGTCGCGGCTGATGATGTCCATGGCCAGCTGCACCTGGCGCAGCCGCAGCATGCTGTCGCGGCTGGCGTCCGCCTGCTTGCTCAGCGCACCCAGGCCCCCATAGGCGATGGCCATGATGAGCGCAGTGATGGACAGCGCCACCAGCAACTCGATGAGGGTGAAGCCGCGCGCGCGCCTCATAGGCCCACTGTCGCCTGCAGGTTGGGCGGCAGTCCCATGAAGCCGCTGACGGTGGTGATCACGTCGTCGGTCTTGTCCTGGAACGAGACGTCGATGTCGATGCGCAGCAGGCCCGGGTCGGCGGTCTTGGTCATGGTGGCCTTCCAATGCCACTTCTGGCCGCCCATGTCCGCGTCGCCGTTCAGGGAGTCGTCGTTGGGCCAGGTCTGCTGGACCCGCAGCATGCTGAGCTCGTTCATGCCCACCCAGGTGGCGAAGGTCTTGTCGCGCAGGTGGGAAGAATCGCGCGCCGCGCTGCCGGTGGTGCCGATGAGCGCCATCAGGCCGAGTGCCAGCACCGCCAATGCGATCAGCACTTCCAACAGCGTGAAGCCCCGAGCGCGATACCGCCGGCTCACGACTTGCACTCCGTCTGGCCCGGCTCAAGGACGCAGATGCCGTCGGCGAGGGAGCCCTTCACCTTGAACACGGCCTTGGAGGCGGTGCCGGTCACGTCGATCTCGAAGGGCGGCAACTCGCCGCTGGAGAGCAATAGCACCTGCGGCACGTCCTTCTGTTCCTCGCTCTCGCCGGTGGCGGCGGCAGGGGCAGTGCTGGTGACGGTCTCCGCTTCCTGCAGCGTGACGGGCGGCGGCGCCAGCGTCGCGGGCGCGCCCTCCAGCTGCAGGCTGAGTGTCACGTCATCGCCGAGGTCCCGGCGGTAGAACAGGTTGTCGTCCTTGACCGGCTGCCAGCGGCGGCCGTCATAGACGTAGAAGGAGTAGCCGTGGGTTTCGAGGCGCAAGCCGTATTCCTGGCCTTGCATGATGGCCTGCTCGGCGGCGAGGCCCATGAGGTCGGCCATCTCGTGCGCGTCTCCCTTGGAGGGGTCGCGGTCCGCGACGTTGACGGAGATGACGCCGATGCTGGCGATGATGGCGATGATCACCATCACCACCAGGAGTTCGATGAGCGTGAAGCCCTGGCTGCGTTGCGGGCTCACCGGATGCCTTCCTGGCGTATCAGTGGCCGCCGTTGCTGCCGGCGGCCTGGTTCATGTTCCAGTTGCCGATGTCGGCGTTCACGCCGTCGCCGCCGGGCTGGCCATCGGCACCGTTGGACCAGATGTCGATGGCGAGACCATGGGTACCGGGATTCAGGTACAGGTAGGGATGGCCCCAGGGATCCACCGGCAATTGGTCGAGGTATTGCTTCC
>DASXYJ010000267.1:0-6510 GCA_036502565.1 Gammaproteobacteria bacterium | reverse complement strand
TCGCCGCCGCCCGCCACCGGCGCGACGCCTGCCACCGCTTCGCTGGGCGCCGATGCCGCCACGCCGATCCCGGACCTCGACCAGGTGAACGGCAGCGACGCCGGTCCGGACGTGCTGTGGAGCGACGTGACCATGCTCTCGACGCCGCAGAACGACGACCTGTGGGGTTACCTGGCCCAGCGCTTCACCCTGTTGAGCGACGGCGTGGCTGCCGATGACGTGCGCGTGCAGGGCGAACTGGATTGGTTCGCCGCCCACGGCGAATACCTGAACCGCGTGGCGGGCCGTGCCCGCCCCTATCTCTACTACATCGTGCAGCAGGTGGAAGCGCACAAGATGCCGCTCGACATCGCGCTCTTGCCGGTGGTGGAGAGCGCCTTCGATCCCTTCGCCTATTCCTACGGCCGCGCCTCGGGACTGTGGCAGTTCGTGCCCGCCACCGGTCACATCTACGAGCTGAAGCAAGACTGGTGGTATGACGGCCGCCGTGACGTGGGCGCTTCCACCAAGGCCGCGCTCGATTACCTGTCGGCCCTGCATGACGAATTCGACGGCGACTGGCTGCTGGCACTGGCCGCCTACAACTCCGGCCCCGGCACCGTGGAACACGCCATCGCCCTGAACAAGCGCCACGGCCGTCCCACCGATTTCTGGCACCTGGACCTGCCGGCGGAGACACGCGCCTACGTGCCGCGGCTCATGGCCATCTGCAAGCTGGTGGCGGACCCCAATCACATGGGCGTGAACCTCACCTCCATCCCCAACACGCCTTATCTCGCACAGGTGGACGCCGGCGGCCAGATCGATCTCGCCACCGCCGCCAAGCTCGCGGGCATGACCACCGAGCAGATGTACCTGCTCAACCCCGGTTACAACCGCTGGGCCACCGACCCCCAGGGCCCCTACCTGCTGTTCGTGCCCCTCGATGCCAAGGACACCTTCACCCAGGGCCTCACGGCGCTGCCACCCCATGACCGGGTGCAGTGGGCCACCCACAAGGTCGGCCGCGGCGACACCGTGGGCGGCATCGCGAGCAAATACCACACCACCACGGCGGTGCTGAGGGAGCTCAACGGCCTGCACGGCAACATCCTGCATCTCAACCAGATGCTGCTGGTGCCGGTGGCGCGTATCACCCTGGCAGATGCCAGCCTGCATGCCGAACAGCGCGTGGCGGGCATGGGCGACATGCACCTGCCGGGCGGGCGCATCGTGCACAAGGTAAAGGACGGCGAGAACCTCTGGACCATCGCCCACCACTACCACGTGACCGTGAGCTCCATCCAGCACTGGAACAAGCTCCCCTCCAAGCACGTGTTGCACAAGGGTGACCGCCTGGTGATCTGGCGCGGCCACCACGAGAGCGGCGATTCCGACGGCTGAGGCCGTATAATCTGTCCCTCACAAGAACAAGGAGAACCAGCATGGGTTTCCTGGCCGGCAAACGCGCCCTCATCGTGGGGCTCGCCAGCGACCGCTCCATCGCCCACGGTATCGCCGAGGCCTTCAAGCGCGAGGGCGCGGAATTGGCCTTCACCTACCAGGGTGAGCGGCTGAAAGAGCGCGTCATCGAGATGGCCGCGGAATTCGGCTCCAAGCTGGTGTTCCCCATGGACGTGGCCAGCGACCAGGAGATCGACAGCGCCTTCGCCGACCTCAAGAAGCACTGGGCCCACCTGGACGTGGTGGTGCACTCGGTGGGCTTCGCCCCCCGCGAGCAGCTCGCGGGCAGCTACATCGACTCCGTGACCCGTGAAGGCTTCCGCATCGCCCATGACATCAGCGCCTACAGCCTGGCGGCCCTCGCCAAGGCCTCGCGCCCCATGATGCAGGGCCGCAACGGCTCCATCCTGACCTTGAGCTATCTCGGCGCGGTGCGGGCCCTGCCCAACTACAACGTCATGGGCCCCGCCAAGGCGAGCCTGGAAGCCAACGTGCGCTTCCTGGCCTACTCGCTCGGCCCCGAGGGCACCCGCGTGAACGGCATCTCCGCCGGCCCCATCAAGACCCTGGCGGCCGCCGGCATCGCCGGCTTCCGCGATATCCTGAAACACGTGGAAGGCCAGACGCCTTTGCGCAAGAACGTGACCACCGAAGACGTGGGCAACGCCGCCGCCTTCCTCTGCTCAGACCTGGCCGCCGGCATCACCGGCGAGATCCTCTACGTGGACGCCGGCTACAGCCACGTGGCCATGAACCTGGGCCAGAGCTGAGCACCGCTCGAGACGAAAAGAAAAGGCCCGCGATAGCGGGCCTTTTTATTTCCGGAGCTGAAACTGATTACTGGTCCGATTGATCCAGGTTCTTGCTGTTCACCTCGACCTTGGCCTTCTGCTTGAGGAAGGCCAGGTAGGCGGCGAACTCCTGGCTGCCATCCTGGCGCGACAGGGCGTTCATGTTGGCGAGCTTCTGCTGCTCGGTGAGGCTCGCGGCGTCACCGGCCTTCACGGCGCTCACCATCAGCAGCGCGCGGTCGGTACCCAGGTCCACCTCCGCATAGGAGCGGCCGCCGGCAGCAGGCTGCGGCGCGGTGAAGGCAGCGGAGAGGATCTCCGGCGCCACGCCCTTCTGGTCGCGGCTCACGAAACCGGTGTTCACGAAGGACACGCCGGCACCGGCGGACTTCGCCACCGCGGCCGGATCCTGGCCCTTCTTGAGCTCGTCCTCAAGCGAGGCAGCGAACTTGGCGGCATCTTGTGCCGCATGCTGCTGCTTCACGATGGCGGCGATCTTATCCTTCACCTCGGCCAGCGGCAGCGCCGTGCTCGGGGTGTGACCCTTCACCCGCACCACCACCGCATGGTTGGGCCCGAGCTGGATGGGCTCGCTATTGTTGCCCTGGGTCAGCACCTGCTCGCTGAAGGCGGCCTTGCGCACGTCCGGGTTGCTGGCGACGAAGGTGCCGGCATCGCGGGTCACGTCGTCCACGGTCTGCACCGGCAGGTTGAGCTGCTTGCTCACCTCGTCCAGGGACTGGGGATGCTCATAGGCGGTATCCGCCAGCTTCTCGCCCAGCGCGTAGTACTTATCGTCGGCGGTCTTCTTCTGGTAGTCCGCCAGGATCTCCGCCTTCACCTCGGCGAAGGGCTTCACCTGCGCCGCCTGCACGCTCTCCAACTGGATGAGGTGATAGCCGAACTGGGTCTTCACCGGGCCCACGACGTCGCCGGGCTTGGCGATGCCGAACAGCGCGTCCTCGAAGGGCTTCACCATCATGCCGTGGGACACCTTGCCGAGTTCACCGCCCTGCTTGGCGGAACCCGGGTCCTGGGAGTACTGCTCCGCCAGCTTGGCGAAGTCGCCGCCGGCCTTGAGCTGCTTCAGGATGTCCTCGGCCTTGGCCTTGGCGGCGGCATCCGCCGCTGCGTCGCCGGCCTTCGCGGTGATGAGGATGTGACGCGCATCGCGGGTCTCATCCTGCTTGTACTTGTCCAGCTGCTGCTGGTACTGGGCCTGCAGGTCCGCGTCGCTGGGCGGCGTCACCTGCTTGGCGAGCTGGGCTTCGTCCAGCTCCACATAGGCGAGCGAGACCTTCTCGGGCGTCATGAAATCAGCCGCGTGGGACTTGTAATAGGCCTCGATGTCGGCATCGCTGGCCTGGGCCTTGTCCAGGAAGCGTTTCTCGTTCACCAGCAGGTAGGCGATCTGACGCTGCTGGTCGCGGGCGGCGAGCTCGGCGGCCAGCTCCGTCGGGGTGGCGATGGCGCTGCTCTGGATGGAGCTCTGCATCTGGCCCATCACCATGCCCTGGCGGTCGCGGCGCTCGAACTCATCGGGGCTCATGCCGGAAGCAGCCAGGGTGGCGACATAGACCTGTTGGGAGAACTTGCCGTTCACCTGGAACGCCGGCATCTTCTGGATGGCGTCCACCAGCTGTGCGTCGCCGACCGTGTAGTGGTCCTTGGCGATCTGCTGGGTCAGCAGGGTCTCGTTGACCAGGGCGTCCAGGGTCTGCTTGCGCAGCGCCTTCTCGTCGATTATCTCCGACCGGAAGGCCTGCCCGTACATCTGCTGCATACGGCTGTACTGGTTCTGGTAAGCGCGCTGGAACTCACTCGGCTGGATGGGGTCGCCGTTCACGGTGGCGACGGAGTTGTCGCTGGAGGCCGTGAAGTAGGAGTTGATACCCCAGAGGGCGAAGGGCACCACCAATAAGGCGAGGATGATGCCGGTGACCCACTTGGGGAGGGTGTCGCGTAGTGCTTGGATGACCATTGGGTCGACCTCTGGAGGGATGTCCGACGTAGGAAGGGCGCCCTAAGGCGCCCTTCTCGACTTCAGTGCAAATGGCGGAGCGGACGGGACTCGAACCCGCGACCCCCGGCGTGACAGGCCGGTATTCTAACCAGCTGAACTACCGCTCCGCTGCTGATGGTGGGTGCTGAGGGGCTCGAACCCACGACCCCCGCCGTGTAAAGGCGGTGCTCTACCAGCTGAGCTAAGCACCCCTAGCCGGTAAAGAGCGCGCTAGTTTACGGCATCCTTCAGGGCTTTGCCAGCTTTGAAACCGGGGACTTTGCTGGCGGCGATGTGGATGGTCTGACCCGTCTGGGGATTGCGGCCGGTACGCGCGGCACGCTGTTTCACCGTGAACGTGCCGAAACCCACCAGGACCACCTGCTCGCCCTTCACCAGAGCGGCGGTAATGCCACCGAGCACCGCAGCTACCGCGCGGTCCGCATCGGCTTGGGACAGTTTGGTCGCCTCGGCCACAGCGTGGATCAGTTCAGCCTTGTTCATGTCGTTATCCCTTAGGTAGGTTGCCTAGAGCTTTGGATGTATATCCCCAACGGAGGGGGGCTTTGATACAAGTCCCTTTCCGGCCGCCGAGCGGCTTGTCTTCGTTGTTAGGACTGCCCCCGCACTCCCTGTAAGCGCGGGTCATGTATCAACGTACCAAGCGCCGAAAAGCCATGTCAACGGAAAAATTTCGTATTTTTCCTTGCCTTACGCGTCCCGGATGCCTGCGGAACAGGCCTAAGCGACCGGTCCAAGTGGTTGACGGGGCTGGATAAAGAGCACGGTCCGGAGCATGGGCACGGCGGTCTTAAGTTAAACCGCCGTGCCCCGTCCGACGCGAAATCAATGCGGACGCACGCCTTCCGGCTCGCCCTTCGCCGCGCCGTCCGGCACCGCCGGCGGTTCCGTGGGCTTGGCTTCGGGCATGTGCTGCAGGGCGATCTTGAGCACGTCGTCGATCCAGCGGACCGGTTTGATGTCGAGCGCGCTCTTGATGTTCTTGGGGATCTCGGCCAGGTCCTTCTCGTTCTCCTGGGGGATCACGATGGTGGTCAGACCGCCCCGGTGCGCCGCCAGGAGCTTCTCCTTGAGGCCGCCGATGGGCAGCACCTCGCCGCGCAGGGTGATCTCGCCGGTCATGGCGACGTCAGCCCGTACCGGGATCTTGGTGAGCGCGGAGACCAGTGCGGTGCACATGCCGATGCCGGCGCTGGGGCCGTCCTTCGGCGTGGCGCCCTCCGGCACGTGGATGTGCACGTCGAGCTTCTGGTGGAAGTCAGGATCGATGCCGAGCAGGCTGGTGCGGCTACGCACCACGGTCATGGCCGCCTGGATGGATTCCTGCATCACGCCGCCCAGCTGGCCGGTGTGGATGAGCTTGCCCTTGCCCGGCACCACGGTGGATTCGATGGTGAGCAACTCGCCGCCCACCTCGGTCCAGGCGAGACCGGTGACCTGCCCCACCTGATCGTGGTCCTCGGCACGGCCGTAGCGGAAGCGCTGCACGCCCAGGTAGTCGTCCAGGTTCTTCGGCGTCACGTCCACCTGGCTGCCGCTCGGCTTGAGCAAAAGGTTCTTCACTACCTTGCGGCAGATCTTGGAGATCTCGCGCTCCAGGTTGCGCACGCCGGCTTCGCGCGTGTAGTGGCGCACGATGTCGGTGAGGGTCGATTCCGGGATGGCGAGCTCTTCCGGCTTCAGGCCGTTGTTGCGCAGCTGCTTCGGCACCAGGTAGTTCCGCGCGATGCTGATCTTCTCGTCCTCGGTGTACCCGGGCAGGCGGATCACTTCCATGCGGTCCAGCAGCGGCGCCGGGATGTTCATGGAGTTGGCGGTGGCGACGAACAGCACCTCGGAGAGGTCGAAGTCGACTTCCAGGTAGTGGTCGTTGAAGGTGGTGTTCTGCTCCGGATCCAGCACTTCCAGCAGCGCCGACGACGGGTCGCCGCGGAAATCCATGGACATCTTGTCGATCTCGTCCAGCAGGAACAGCGGGTTGCGGACGCCGACCTTGGTCATGTTCTGCAGGATCTTGCCCGGCATGGAGCCGATGTAGGTGCGGCGATGGCCGCGAACCTCCGCCTCGTCGCGCACGCCGCCGAGCGACATGCGCACGAACTTGCGGTTGGTCGCCTTGGCGATGGACTGGCCGAGCGAGGTCTTGCCCACGCCGGGCGCGCCCACGAGGCAAAGGATCGGCGCTTTCATCTTGTCCACCCGCGTCTGCACGGCCAGGTACTCGACGATGCGCTCTTTCACCTTCTCGAGGCC
>DASXYJ010000266.1:0-4423 GCA_036502565.1 Gammaproteobacteria bacterium | reverse complement strand
CTTGGCCGCCGCCGGCGCTTCCGGCGGGCTGGGCTGGAAGTCGACGCCGATGGCGAAATGCTTGATGCCCTTGAGCGCGGGCCCCCGGAACGGGAAGGTCGAGTCCACGACCGCCCGGCTGGCAGCGGCATCCAGCGCCGGGAAGCCGCTGGACTGGGTCACTTTCACGTTGCCGGCCTTGCGGTCCTCGCAGTCGAACTCGAGCTTGGTGATGCCGGCCTGCCCGGCCTTGATGGCATCAGCCGGATAATCCAGATGCGCATGGGCGTCGATGATCTGTTTCATGGCTTCGCCGAGCTCTGGGTAGGACTTCACCATGCCCTGCGCCGCCTGCGCGAAGTATCCATCCGAGGTCGCCTGGTCGACAGTCACGCCGTTCAGCCCCTGCGCGTAGGCGCCGGCCAGGTACAGCTGCGAGATGCGGCTGCCCCTCGCGGCGGCCTGCTTGTACCAGTCCATGGCGGCCGCCTCATCCTTCGGCGTGCCGAGGCCGCTGGCGTACATGTAGCCCAGGCTCACGGGAGCGTTCACGTCACCAGCCGCTGCGGCTTTCTTGAGCCAGCTCATGGCCTGGCCGTAATCCACCGGCGTGCCGACACCCATCAGGTAGTCGTAGCCGACGATGCCCTGGGCCTCGGAGTTCTGCACCGCGGCCTGCAGGAACAGCTGATGCGCTCGCACCGGATCCTTCGCCACGCCCGTGCCGCGCGTGTAGAACTTGCCGAGTTCCAGCTGCGCCGTGGTGTCACCGCCCTGGGCGGCGAGCTCCAGCCACTTGGCGCTCTCGGCGGCGTCGGCCTTCACGCCCTGGCCCCAGAGGTACCTCCTGGCGAGCTCCCGCTCGGCCGCGGGATCGCCGGCTTCGGCCTTCGCCTTCATCTCGTCGAAGGCCTGATTGTCCGCCTGCACCATCGGATTGCAGGCGGTGATCAAGCCGAGCATGGCGACGGCGGCGATGATCCTCAGGTACATGCGGCGTCCCTCACGGCGTATTGAAGTCGATGTTGATCGCGTAATACAGCGGCGGCAGCGCGCCTGGGGGCAGCGGCGGATAGTAAGTCTGGTACACCGCGGCGATGGCCGCGTCGTCCAGGTCCGAGTGGCCGCTGGATTGCGTGACCTTGGCATCCCTGGCGTAAGGCCCGTCGATGCTGAACAGCACCTTCACCAGGCCGCCGTAGTGGCCGGCCACGGCGGTCGCCGGGAAATGCTGGTTCCCCGCGATAAGGTCGTGCAGCACTCGAAAGTAGCTGTCGTAGGCATCTCTCATGGCGGTGCCGGCCCGCGCCGTGTAGCGATCCGCTTGCGTCAGGTCCTTGGGGAGGCCGCCTTGGCCGTATCTATATAGATACCCGAGATAGTAGGCAGCGTACTGGTCACCCGCCGCATCGGCATGCTTCAGCAGTTCCACCGCCCGGGGCTCGTCGTGGGGCACAAGCTTGCTCCACAGCAGCATCTGGGCCAGGCAGACATCGGCGCGAGCCAGACCCTGGGCCGCGGCCTTCTCGTACCAAGCCTCGGCCTGGGCACCATCCTGGGGGTAGCCGATGGCGTGCTCATAGAGGTAGCCCAGGTCCATCTGCGCCTCCGCATCGCCCTGCTCCGCGAGATGCTGCATGCCATGGGCCGCGCTGGGATACTGGCCTTCATCGAAGTAGTACAGCGGCTGCTTGGACGGGACGCAGCCGATGAGCGGTAAGAGCAGGCTCACCGCCGCTAAGATTCTCATGTACACGACGGATTCCCCCTTCGATCGACCCGCCTATTAGGCAGGCGACGGGCCGGAAATGCCAGCCCGTCCTTTCAGTTGGGCGCGGCCACGGGTCCTGGTGGACGCAGCGCGAAGGGGATGCCGCTGTTGAGCGCGCTGATGCCGGCGGCCATGTGCTCGTCGCCGTCGAACTCCAGGAACTGCACCTGCGCGCCGCTCTTCGCCAGTTGCCCGGCGAGGTCGCGGGTCTTGCCGATCTTGTCGTAACTATCCTCCCCGGGCGGGAAGGTCTCGGCCATGACCTGGTCCACGCTCTCGCCGCCCCGCGCCTCGGGATGCTCGGTGTACCAGCGCCGGTAGTCATCCATCAGCGCCTGGCTTGGCTTCGCCCCTTCCAGGGAACCCACTGTGATCAGCACCCGCGGCTGGGTGCGCCGGGGGTCGGACTCGAAAGCGGGCGCTTCCTTGAGTATCGCCTCGTTGCCGTAAGGGATGGAGGCGCTGGCGACAAGGTACACGTCGAAGCTACCCGGCGACTTGAATAGCGCGTGGAGGGCGAACAGCCCGCCCATGGAATGGCCGAACAGGAAGCGCTGGTGCGGGTCGATCTTGTAGTGCGATGCCACCCAGGGCTTCACCACGCCGTCGAGGAACGCCAGGAACTTGTCGGCGCCGCCGAGCGGGATGCCCTCGAAGTCCGGATCGCTGGTGCCCGGCGGCGTGAAGTCATAGCTGCGGGACACATCGAAGAAAGCCTTATTGGGCGGCGCGATGCCCACCACGATGGTGGGCGAGAGCTTCTCGTACTCCCGCATCCGCGCCACGTCCGCAGCGGGGCCGAACCAGCCGTTGCCGTCCAGGACATAGAGCACCGGATAGCCTGCCTTCGGCGGCGGCGCGTCTGGCACCGATACCTGCACGCGGTAGTGCCGGCCTTCCTTCGAGCTGAGGGTCAGCTTGCTGGCGTGGCGGCCGAAGGAGTTATCGGGCTTCGTGGCGGCGATCGCCGGAAGCGCGAAGCTGCAAGCCACGATCGCGAGAGCCAGGTTTCCAGTTCTGGTGCCTGTCACTGCGTTCATGGCACCGTCTCCGGAGGCACCGCAGCGTTGGCGCGTTTCTTGTATTCGTCGCAATCGGCCGGGCTCGGGAAGAAACAGAAGCCCAGCAGGAACCGGATGCGCTTACCCGCTATCTCCGGGATGGCCGGCGGGACCTGCGCTCGCAGGAGCTGATCGGTCACCGCCTGGGCGAGATCCTTGCGCCCCGCCAGATAGACCACACTGGCATCGAGTATCTTGCCGTCCTGGTAGTGGAACTGGCTATACACGAAACCGCTCTGGAACTTGGATATCTTGCGCAACTCGCCCACGGTCTGCTGCGTGAGACTGCCCTTGAGTTCGGCCTCGAAAGACGCCATGGCGGGATCGACATTGCTGGCGTGCCGGTTGCCGCTGGCACAGGCACTCAGCAGCAGGACCGCGAAGAATGCCGAAACGATACGCATTGCCTTCCCCTTCCAGACGACCGCGCCGCCCTCGTCAGTGATGCGCCGCCAAGGCGATGAGCAGGATGATGGCCAGGAGCAGCACTTCGAAGCCGACGATCACCAGGGCGACGATGCCCATGAACTTCCAGAAGGACTTCTGGTTCTTGAGCGCGTCTTCCAGGGCGCCCTGACCTGCGGTGGGGATGGCGCTGATGGCGGCGCCATAGCGATACAGGAACAGGCAGGGGATAAGGTAGATCAAGGCGAAGAGAAGATAGAGGATTCCGAGACCCATGCCGAAGGCGCCTGATGGCTGCTGCATGCCAGGCCTTGTCGGAAACGCCCATATGCCGAAGATGAGGGCCACGGAGAACAGCGCCATGAGGGCGACACCGATGAACCCCAGTATCGACAGGAACTTCACCCAGGGCCGGGTGGCGTTCAGGTGGCTCAACGCGACTTCGGAGACGACGAGTTGCTCGGACATCTTGATCCCCTTCCGTTAATCCATGACCCCATGAGACCCGGATACTCTAGCCCAAAATCCCATCCCCAGCGCCGTCAATGATCGGACCCTTCTCCTTGCTGGAGGAACGCGACGATCGCGTCCCGGGTCTCGCCCTGATCGCCCACCAGCATGTGGCCGCCGCTGGCGAAGCCGATGAACTGGCCCTTGGCGATATGCACCGAGGTATAGAGCGCGGCGTCGTAACTGCCGTACAGGTCATCGGCGGTGCTGATGGCGAGGGTCGGCACGCTCACCTGCTCCAGCTCATAGCGCGGCACGCTGCTGACTATCTTCACGTCGTTCAGGAGCCCGGAGCGGCGCGGCCCGATGGGCAGGATCTGGGTGATCATGCTCTGCACCCGCGCCTGCTCTTCCGGACTGGCACGCTCGACCACCGCGGGCGGGGTGCCGAGCATGGACTTCTCCACCGTGGCGCGGCTGAGGTGCGGCGCGAGCCAGACCAGGAACTCCGAGCGCAGCATGATGTTCACGACGAAGGACACCGTCGCCGGGCTCTTGGCCGGATCGCGGTGCGGCGAGTAGAGCATCGGTACCAGCAGCACCAGCGCCTTGCAGCGGGCCGGATGGCGTAGCGCGAACTGCAGGGCGGACGGCGCGCCCGCCGAGGCGGCGAGGACATCTGCCTGGTCGATGCCCAAAGCGTCCAACAGGCATATATAGGCATCGGCCTGGGCCGCCGGCGAGGCATCCTGCGGCA
>DASXYJ010000265.1:0-2223 GCA_036502565.1 Gammaproteobacteria bacterium | reverse complement strand
CCTCGGCCGCGGCGACTGGGGGCGCATGCTGCTGAAGCAAGTCATGGCCTCCGATCTGCCGCTGGTGGTGGATGCGGATGCGCTCAACCTCCTGGCGGAAGCGCCCCACAAGCACGGCCGCTGGATCCTCACACCGCACCCCGGCGAAGCGGGGCGCTTGCTCGGCACCGACATCGCCACCGTACAGCGCGACCGCTACGCCTGCGTGGAGCGCATCGCCGAGCGCTTCGATGCGGTGACTGTCCTGAAAGGCGCCGGCAGTCTGATCGCCGCCCACGGCCAGGCCACTGCGGTCTGCACCGCCGGCAACCCCGGCATGGCGGCGCCCGGCATGGGCGACGTGCTGACGGGCGTCATCGCGGCGTTGGTGGCCCAGGGCCTGTCGTTGCCGGAAGCGGCGCGCCAAGGCGTGTACCTGCATGCCGCCGCCGGCGACCTCGCCGCGCGCCAGGGCGAGCGCGGCCTCATGGCCGGCGACCTCATGGACCCGCTGTACCATCTGGTGAACGTCTGATGCGGCTCGGCCTCCCGGACGCGGACGCCACCGAGGCGGCGGGCGCCGCTCTCGGTAAAGTATTCGTGCCTAAGGATTGCGTGATCTTCCTGCACGGCGATCTCGGCGCCGGCAAGACCACTCTGGTGCGGGGGTTGCTGCGGGCCTTGGGCCACACCGGCCGCGTGCCCAGCCCCACCTACACCCTGGTGGAGCCCTATGAGCTGGGGCGCCTGAGCCTCAAGCACCTGGATCTCTATCGTATCGCCGACCCGGAAGAGCTGGCCTACCTCGGCATCCGGGACATGAGCGGGGTGGTGCTCATTGAATGGCCGGAGCGGGGTGCCCATTTCCTGCCAGGGCAGGACCTGGACTGCCGCCTGTCCGTGGCCGCCCCCGGTCGGGTCTTGGAAGTGGAAGGGAAGACGGCCTCGGGCCGGGAGGTGGCCGCCGCCTGGGCCGCCGCCACACATAAGTCTGCACTCTAAGACATATCTCTATCTCCTTAAAATTTATAAAGAAATCTTTGAAATCCCCCTCGGATGGTGTATAAGTTATAGGCAGTAGCTGCCTCGGAGAGGGCGTTTCCGTGCGGGCGATGGGTATCTTCATGGCGGCGGGCCTCTGGTCCGCACTCGCAGCGGCCGCTTCGGCGCCCGTGAACGTCACCTCTGTGCATCTCACGGCCGCTGGCGCGCGCACCGAACTCGTCTTGTCCCTCTCGGCACGCACCGAGCACACCATCTTCACCTTAAGCCAACCCAACCGCGTCGTGATCGACGTGGACGACGCGCGGCTGATAGGCGCGCTCCCTGTCGGCGTAGGTGCGGTCAGCAGCCTGCGCAGCGCGCCTCATGACGACGGCCTGCGCCTGGTGATGGACCTGAACACCCGCGCCATGCCCCAGAGCTTCCTGCGCCAGGGCGCTGCCGGCCCAGAGCTGGTCATCGATCTCACCGCTCCCGGTGCCGCGGCGCCGGCGGCTCCCGTCGCATACACGCCGCCGCCCGCCAGCGCTTCCCCAGCTCTTGTCGTGCCAACGGCACCACAGCATGGCCGTGACATCGTGGTGGCCATCGACGCCGGCCACGGCGGCAAGGATCCCGGTGCCCACGGTCCCAAGGGTGCCTACGAGAAGAACGTCACGCTCGCGGTCGCCCGCAAGCTCGCGGAACTCATCGACCGTCAGCCCGGCATGAAGGCCGTATTGACCCGCGACAGCGACACCTTCGTGGTGCTCAAGGAGCGCTTCGAGAAGGCCCGCGACGCCAACGCCGACCTGTTCGTCTCCATCCACTGCGACGCGGCCCGCGACAAGAGCGCGGACGGCGCCACGGTCTACGTGCTCTCGGAGCACGGCGCCACCACCGAACATGCCAAGTTCCTGGAACGGGAAGAGAACGACTCCGACCTGGTGGGTGGCGTGAAGCTCGCTGGCCTGCCGCCCCAGGTGAAGTCGGTGGTGGTGGACATGTCCCAGTCCGCGGTCATGGGCATGAGCTTCGACGTGGGCGGCAGCGTCGCCAAGCAGCTGGCCGCCATCGGTGCCATGCACCGCAACGTGGTGCAGCAGGCGGGCTTCCTAGTGCTGAAGGCGCCGGACGTGCCCTCCATGCTCATCGAGACCAACTACATCACCAATCCCCACACCGCCAAGCTGCTCATGTCCAACGACTACCAGCAGCAGCTGGCTTCCGCGATCTTCACCGGCATCGACAACTACTTCAGCC
>DASXYJ010000264.1:0-2761 GCA_036502565.1 Gammaproteobacteria bacterium | reverse complement strand
CCTCAGCCATTGGATGAAGCAACTGCCGCATGTGGAATTCACCAACCTCTATGGGACGCCCGAGACCACCATCGCCAGCGCCTACCACACCGTGACTTCCTTCCCGGACGATTCCGGCGAGCGGCTGCCCATAGGTACCGCCCGCGCCGACGCCGAATTGCTGCTGCTGGACCACAACCTGCAGCCGGTGACGGCAGGAGCCCGCGGTGATCTCTACGTGCGCGGCGCCTCCCTGAGCCCCGGCTATTGGCGGGATACGGAAGCCACCCGCCGTGCCTTCCCGGAAGTCACCGGAAGCGGCCGCGTCTACCGGACCGGCCACCAGGGCCGGCGCGGCCACGATGGCCACATCTATTTCATGGATCAGGCGCGACAACCGCTGATGGATTCGCTGCAGAACATAGTGACGACGTCCGCCGAGGACGAGGGGCTGGAAGAGGCGGGCCGCTGGCGGGCCTGGGACGAACAGCAGAGGGGGGCTTCGGCCCGTACGCAAAGCCAGGCATGGATCCACGATGGAACTGATAACGCTTGAGAGTCTAGGCCTGGTCGAACGCTCAGCTGGCTGGCTCGCGGAGAAGCGAAACCGCCAATGGCTCGACTCCGGCACCGGCGGCCAGCAACTGGGACCGATGGGTCTCAAGCTCATGAGCCGCAGCGACAACCACATACTGCGCGCCTTCACCGCCGACGACACCGGTGAGGCCATCGGCCTGGTGGCGCTCAGCAGCGTGAACCGGGATTTCCGCTCCGCATTGTTGTGGGCGCTGCTGGGTGACCGGAGCTACGCGGCCAAGGGCTACGTGTTCCGCGCCACCTCCGCGATGCTGACCCTGGGCTTCGCCGATTATGGCCTGGAGTGCATCAACGCCTGGGCAGTGGAGTGCAATCACGCCTCCCTGCGCATCCTCAGGAAGCTCAACTTCAAGCCCATCGGCCGACAGCGCGGCTGTCACTACATCGATGGCCATCCTTTCGACAGGCTGCTGTTCGAACTGCAGTCCAGCGACCACCGGATGAAACCCGAGTTGGCGCACAAGCACCCCTTCACCTTCTAGCCGGGGCCGCCATGAACGGCTCCCATGAGGATCGACAGATGCAGGATTCCCTCCAGGCAGCGGATGTATCCGTCACGCTCACCCCCGCGGCTCACGGCCAGGCTGACCTCACGGTCGAACGCATCAGCGACATCGCTGGACTCGAGGCCTTGGGCCCCGAGTGGCAGGCTCTACTACAGGGCAATGAAGCCGATTGCCTGTTCCTCACCTGGGAGTGGCAGTCCCGGTGGTGGCGGCATGTATCCCAGCGCCGGCGTCTGTGCCTGCTCACGGTGCGGCGTGGCGGGGAATTGGTGGCCATCGCGCCTTTCGCCATCCGTCCGCCGGAACCGGGCCGCCTGGTGCCGTTCCGCACCCTCGAGTTCATGGGCATGGGGGACGTGGGTTCCGACTACCTGGACCTCATCATCCGCCCCGACCAAGAGGCGCCGGCTCTCGAGGCTCTGGCGGACTACCTGAAACAGAACCGCCTGGTACTGGATTTCCGCCGCGTGGATGCCGGTTCCCGCCGCATCGCGGGGTTGCTCGCGCTGCTCCGGCAGGACGGCTGGGAGACCCAACAGGAAGTTACGGACGTCTGCCCCTACATCCCGCTCCAAGGTCATGACTGGAAGTCCTACATCGCCACCGTGAGCCGTTCCCACCGCGCCAACGTGAACCGCCGCATCCGTCGCCTGGGTGAGATCTTCAAGAAGGTGGAATTCAAGCAGGCCACTACGGAAGAGGAGCGCCGCGAGTGCTTCACCCAGTTCCTGCGCCTGCACCAGCTGCGCTGGTCCGGCAAGGAACGCTCCAATGCCTTCACCGGCGAGGGTACGCTGGCGTTCCACGCGGAGTTCAGCCAGCTGGCCCTCGAGCGCGGCTGGCTGCGCTTGTTCGTGCTGCGGCTCGACGGCGAGCCCGCGGCCGCCACTTACAGCTTCCGCTACGGCGACAAGTTCTACTACTACCAGGCCGGCCTCGATCCCAAGCTCGCCGAGCACAGCGTGGGACTCGCGACGCTGGGTCTCGCGGTGCAGAGCGCCCTCAAGGAAGGCGTGCGCGGCTATGACATGCTGCACGGCAACCAGGGCTACAAGACCCTCTGGACCGACAGCAGCCGGCCGCTCTCGCGTATCTATTGCTATCCACCCAATGCCGGCGGCACCCTCTATCGCCAGGCCCAGGGCCTGCGTAACAGCCTGAAGCGTGTGCTGCGTTGGCCGGTGGCCCGTGCGGAGGCCAGGGCATGACAGCTCCCGCCGCGGGCGGCTCGGTGTTCAGGCCCGCGTTCATGCTCATGTCCGGCCGGGCCCTGGGATTCGTCGCCGCCTTCGCCATCCCGGTGGTGCTGGTGCGGGTCTTCGACCAGACCGGTTTCGGCACCTACAAGCAGCTGTTCCTGCTGTACACGACCCTCTACGGCATCGCCCAGCTCGGCATGGCGGAGAGTCTCTACTACTTCCTGCCGTCTTCCCCGACCCAGCGCGGCAGCTTCATCCTGAACTCCCTGCTTGCGCTCGGCCTGGCCGGGTTGTTCTGCCTGGCACTGCTGTGGGGCGGAGCGGGGTGGTTAGCGAGATGGTTCCATAACCCCGATCTCGTCCCGTACGTGCCAGCCATCGGCGTGTACCTGCTGCTGATGCTGATGGCGGCGGTGTTCGAGATCGTGATGATCACCCGCAAGCATCACGGCTTCGCCTTCGGTGCCTATGCGCTATCGG
>DASXYJ010000263.1:0-10713 GCA_036502565.1 Gammaproteobacteria bacterium | reverse complement strand
ATCCCCGACCTGGGGGACCGCTCGCTCGATGAGGGGACCGCTGAGGCGGGGCGCGAGCGCGGCACCTTGTGCATCTCATCCCAGGTGGGCTGCGCCATGGATTGCAGCTTCTGCGCCACCGGCAAGCAGGGGTTCAACCGCAACCTCACCGCCGCCGAGATCATCGGCCAAGTGTGGATGGCGAACCAGCGCCTGGGCGCGAAGCCCGGTACCGACCGGGCGATCACTAACATTGTATTTATGGGCATGGGCGAGCCGCTCGCCAACTACAAGCACGTGCTCACCGCCATCAAGGTGCTGGTGGACGACTTCGGCTACGGACTCTCCAAACGCCGTGTCACCGTGAGTACCTCGGGCCTGGTGCCCACCATGGACAAGCTGGCGGAGGATTGCGACGTGGCGCTGGCGGTGTCGCTGCATGCGCCGACCGATGCGCTGCGCGACGTGCTGGTGCCCATCAACAAGGTGCACCCCATCGAAGAGCTGATGCAGGCCTGCCGCAGCTATGTGGATAGCAAGGACCACCGCCACGTGCACGTGACCTTCGAGTACGTGATGCTGGAGGGCGTGAACGACAGCCTCGAGCACGCCAGGCAGCTGGTGCAGGTGGTGAAGGACGTGCCCTGCAAGGTGAACCTGATCCCCTTCAACAGCTTCCCCGGTACCCAATACCGGCGTTCGCCCCAGGCCGCCATCGACCGCTTCGCGGAACACCTGTGGCAGAAGGGCATCGTCACCATCACCCGCCGTACCCGCGGCGATGACATCGACGCCGCCTGCGGCCAGTTGGCCGGCAAGGTCAAGGACCGTATCCGTCGCGCCGAACGCCGCGGCGAGAACCTGGAGGCCCAGCCATGATCCGCTTGCGCGCCCTGATCCTGTGCTGCCTGTTGCCGCTCAGCGCCTGCGTCACCAATTCCGACCCGGAGTTCTCAGGCGGCAAGGTGGACCCCCGACAGGCCTCCCAGGCCAACGTGAACCTGGCCATCGAGTACCTGAAGCACGGCGACCGCAACACCGCCATGCAGAAGGTGCAGAAGGCCATCGACCTGGATTCCGACAACGCCAACGCCTATGTGGCGGAAGCGCTGATCTACAACGCCGACGGCGAGGCGGACAAGGCCAACGCCGCCTACAAGCTCGCCATGCGCAAGTCACCGGACGACCCGGAGATACAGAACAACTACGCGGTGTTCCTCTGCCAGCGCGGGCAGGCCAAGGAGTCGCTCGACTACTTCAACAAGGCCGCCAACAACCCGCGCTACTCCACGCCGGACAGCGCCTACACCAACGCCGGCCTGTGCGCCCTGCACATGCCGGACCCGGTGCTGGCGGAGCAGTATTTCCGCAAGGCCCTGCAGCTCAACCCCAACCTGCCGGAGCCCATGGCACAGCTGGCGCTGATGGCCTACGGTCAGAAGAAGTACCTGACGGCGCGCGCCTTCATCGAGCGCTTCGACGAACTGATGCCCAAGTCCCGGCCCGACGTGCTGCTCTTGGGCGTGAACAACGAGCGGGCGCTGGGAAACCAGCAGGGCGCGGCGGACTACGCCAAGCAGCTGCTCAGGTACTACCCCGCCTCGGAGCAGGCGCAGCAACTCGACCAGACGGTGCCCCATGGCTGATGAACAGAACGGCGGCGGCGTGATGTCCGGCCTGGAACTGCAGGCGGCCCGCGAGACCCGCGGCCTCTCGGTGCACCAGCTGGCGGTGGAGCTGCACGTCAGCGACGCCATGATCGTGGCCATGGAGAAGGGCGATTACCCCGCGCTCGGCGAGCCGGTGTTCGTGCGCGGCCACCTGCGCAACTACGCCCGCGCTTTGGGGCTGCCGGAGGCGCCGGTGCTGGCGGCCTACGACCAGACCCAGAACAAGCCGCAGTCGCCGACCCTGGTGGCCTCGGTGCCACATACCGCCGGCATCGGCATGAGCCCGCGCGCCCGCGAGTGGTACACCCGCGCCGGCACCGCCGTGGTGGTGCTGGTGCTGATCGTGCTGGCCGTGTCCTGGTGGATGCGCCGGCCCGAGACGCCGGACACCCAGGCAGTGGTGAGCGCTCCGGCGGCCACCACGGTGGTGACACCGACCGCTTCCACCAAGCCCATGACCGCGCTCACGGACCTCGCCGACAGCGCCACCGCGCCGAAGCCCGCCAAGGCGGCGGCGCCCGCGGCGTCGAAGGCGCCCGGCGCCACCACGCTGCACATCGCCAAGGCCGCGCCGCGCAGCACCGCCGCCGCGCCGGCCCCGGTGCAGCCCATGACCGCGGCCGAGAGCCGCGACCTCACCCACGTGAAGTTCATCCTCGGTGCCGCTTCCTGGGTCGAGGTCTACGACAACAACGGCAAGCGGCTCTACTACGACCTGGCGCCGGCGGGCGACAACCTGGAACTGAGCGGCGCGGGTCCACTGCAGGTGTTCCTCGGCAACGCGCCGGGCGTGAGCATCGAACTCGAGGGGCAGCCCTTCGACCTGAAGCCTTTCCTGCGCTCGGATAACACCGCGCGCTTCAAGCTCGGCTCAGCAGCCAAGCCTTAAGCGACCAAGGGATCTCGCGATGGCCAAGTTCATCGAGCCCGTACGGGGCATGAACGACATATTGCCGGAGGCTACGGGCCGCTGGCAGCAGCTGGAGCGCGTCACCCGCGAGGTGCTGGATTCCTACGGCTACCGCGAGATCCGCCTGCCGGTGGTGGAGAAGACGGAACTCTTCAAGCGTTCCATCGGCGACGCCACCGACATCGTCGAGAAGGAGATGTACACCTTCGTCGACCGCAGCGAGGAGAGCCTGACCTTGCGCCCGGAGGCCACCGCCGGCATGGTGCGCGCGGGGCTCTCCAACGGCCTGCTCTATAACCAGGTGCAGCGGCTGTGGTGCGCGGGACCCATGTTCCGCCACGAGCGCCCGCAGAAGGGCCGCTACCGGCAGTTCCACCAGATCGACGTGGAGGCCTTCGGCCTCACCGGCCCGGACATCGACGCCGAGATCATCCTGATGAGCGCGCGGCTGTGGAAGCGCCTGGGGATCAAGGACGTGAAGCTGCAGATCAACTCGCTCGGCACGCCCGCTTCGCGGGCGGCCTACCGGGAGAAGCTGGTCGGGTACCTGCAGCAGCACCAGGACAAGCTGGACGAGGACAGCAAGCGGCGTCTCGGCAGCAATCCGCTGCGGGTGCTGGACAGCAAGGAACATGGCATGCAGGCGATCATCGCCGGCGCACCGAGCCTGTTGGACCACCTTGACCCGGAATCCCAGGCGCACCTGGACGGGCTGAAGCAGCTGCTGGATGACGCGGGCGTGGCCTACACGGTGAACCCGCGGCTGGTGCGCGGGCTCGACTACTACACCCGCACGGTGTTCGAGTGGATCACCACGCGCCTGGGGTCGCAGGACGCGGTCTGCTCCGGCGGCCGCTACGATGGCCTGGTGGAACACCTGGGCGGCAAGCCCACCCCCGGCATCGGCTTCGCCATGGGCGTGGAACGCCTGGTGGCGCTGATGGAGGAAGAGGGCGCGGCCGCCCCCCAGGACGGTCCGCAGGTATATATGGTGCGGGTCGGCGCGGCGGCCGAGCGCGAGGCTCTCAAGCTGGCTGAACGGCTGCGGGACTCGCTCCCGGGCCTGCGCCTGCAGATGGATTGCAGCGGCGGCGGTTTCGGCAACCAGCTGAAGCGCGCCGACAAGAGCGGCGCCGCCTATGCGCTGGTGCTGGGCGACGACGAGATCGCGGGCCAGCGCGCGGCCTTGAAGCCGCTGCGCGGCGGCGAGCAGGAACAGGTGGCCTGGGGCGCGCTCGCGGCGCGTCTCGAAGGCCTGTTGTCTCAAACGGGGTCCGCGCGCTGAGCGCGGCGAATCTTCCTTAAGGAGCGAAGCGTGGACGAGGACCTGAGCGATCTGGAACGGCTGGAAGCAGCCAAGAAATGGTGGAACGAGAACTACAAGTCCATCCTGCTCGGCGCACTCATCGCCGTGGTGGTGGTGGGCGGCTGGCGCTACTGGCAGTACCGCACCCAGGTGCGCAACGAGGCGGCTTCCGCCCTGTTCGGCGACCTGGTCAAGGACATGCAGAAGCACGATGACGCGGCGGCCCTGAAGACCGGCGGCCAGCTCATGGACCAGTACTCCGACACGGCCTACGCGACCCATGCGGCGCTGGCCCTGGCGCAGTTGCAGGCCTCCGCCAACAAGTACCCCGAGAGCGAGAAGATGCTGCAGTGGGCCGTGGACCACGGCCAGGACCCCGGCCTGCAGATGCTTGCCAGGCTGCGCCTGGCGCGGGTGCGGCTCGCCGCCGGCGACGCCAAGTCCGCCCTCGCGAGCCTCGACACGCCGGACGCCGGCGGCTTCGCGCCGCTGTTCGACGCGCTGCGCGGGGATGTGGAGATGAAGCTCGGCGACGCCGCCCAGGCCCGTGACGCCTACAAGAAGGCGCTGGATGCCTGGAACGACGAGCTGGGCGACAAGAGCCTCCTGCAGATGAAGCTCGACAGCCTCCCGGCCGCGCCCGCCGCGGCTCCTGCTTCCGCGACCAAGGCGAAGTCATGAAGAAGCTCTTATACAGCGTGGTGGTGGCGTTGATCCTGGCGGCCTGCGCCAGCGACAACGTGGAGCCGCCGGCGCTGCTGAAGGACATCAGCAAGCCGCAGTACCGCATCGACGAGATGTGGTCGCGCTGGATCGACGCCAGCGACGCCAAGCTGCGCGTGAACCTGCGCATCGTCCACGACGACCACGACCTCTACATCGTCACCAACTCCGGCGTGGTCTACTCCTTCAGCATGAAGAGCGGTGGCACCGACTGGAAGACCAAGACCAAGCTCAGCATCGACGCCGGCCCCGGGCTCGGCAACGGCATGCTGGCGGTGGCGAGCAGCGGCGGTACCGTGGTGGCGCTGGACTCCCAGACCGGCAAGGTGCTGTGGAAGTCCGAGGTGAACGGCGAGATCCTGGCGACCCCGGCCATGGGCCCGGGCAGCGTCATCATCCGCACCACCGACGGGCGCATCGTGGCCCTGTCCAACGACAACGGCCGGCAACTGTGGAAGACCTCCTACGACGTGCCGCGCCTGACCCTGCGCGGCGCCAGCGACCCCGTGATCATGGGGCGCATGCTGCTGGTGGGCCTGGACAACGGCAAGCTGGTGGCGCTCAACCTGGATGACGGCACCCAGATGTGGCAGGCCACGGTGGCGAACTCCACCGGCGCCGACGAGCTGGCGCGCCTCACCGACGTGGACGGCGACCTCGCGGTGTCCGACGACCACGTCTACGCGGCGGGCTACCACGGCCAGACCGTGAGCGTGTCCCGCGCCAACGGCCAGGTCGAGTGGGCCCGCGACCTCACCAGTTATACCGGTGTGACCCTGGACGGCGACCAGCTCTACGTCACCGACCTGCACAGCGCGGTGTGGTGCCTGGACCGCCGCAGCGGCGTGCCGGTGTGGACCCAGCCCGAGATGCGCGGCCATGACCTGACCCTGCCGGTGTCCTTCGATGCCAGCAGCCTGGTGCTGGGCGGCATCGATGGCCACGTGCACTTCATGTCCAAGAAGGACGGCACCGAGATGGCCCGCACCCAGCTCGGCAGCGCGCCGATCCTGGCGCCGCCGGTGGTGGTGGGGAACGAGGTGCTGGTGCTGAGCACCGGCGGCACCGTGGGCGCCTTCCGCGTCACCCCCAGCGGCGGGTGACGGAGAAACAGCATGCTGCCGGTCATCGCCCTCGTCGGCCGGCCTAACGTAGGCAAGTCGACGCTGTTCAACTTCCTGACCCGTTCACGCGACGCCCTGGTGGCGGACGTGCCGGGCCTGACCCGCGACCGGCAGTACGGTTTCGGCAAGGTGGGACCGCGCCCCTACATCGTGGTGGACACCGGCGGCCTGGACGGCGATGAGCAGGGCATCAAGGGCCCCATGGCGCGCCAGACCCTGAAGGCCGTGTCCGAATCGGACGTGACGGTGCTGTTGGTGGACGGCCGCGCCGGCCTCACCGACATGGACCAGGCGGTGGTGACGCAGCTGCGCCGCATGGGCAAGACGGTGCAGCTGGCGGTGAACAAGTCCGAGGGCATGCGCCCGGAGCTGGTCACCGCGGAGTTCCATGCCATGGGGCTGGGCGCGCCGTTCGCGATCGCTTCCTCCCACGGCATCGGCATCGCCGCCATGATGGACGAGCTCCTGGCGCCGCTGCCGCCGGACGAGATGCCGCAAGCCGATACCGACGCGCGCGTCCATGTGGCGGTGATCGGCCGCCCCAACGTGGGCAAGTCCACCCTCATCAACCGCCTCATCGGCGAAGAGCGCCTGGTCACTTTCGACAAGCCGGGCACCACGCGGGATTCCGTGTTCGTGCCGTTCGAGCGCGACGGCAGGCATTACACCCTCATCGACACCGCCGGCGTGCGCCGCAAGTCGCGGGTGGACGACATGGTCGAGAAGTTCAGCATCGTGAAGACCCTGCAGGCCATCGACAAGGCCGAGGTGGTGATCGCGGTGCTGGACGCCCAGGAAGGCATCACCGAGCAGGATGCCTCGCTGCTGGGGCTGACGGTGCAGCGCGGCCGGGCCCTGGTGCTGGCGGTGAACAAGTGGGACAACCTGGACGGGGACCAGCGCGCCCATGTGCGCCGCACCCTGGACCTCAAGCTGCCGTTCCTGGACTTCGCACGCCTGCACTTCATCTCGGCGCTGCACGGCACCGGCGTGGGCGACCTGCTGGCCTCGGTGGACAAGGCCTACCGCGCCGCCATGCGCGAGATGGGCACCTCGGAGCTGACGCGGGTGATGGAGGCGGCCACGGTGCAGCACCAGCCGCCGATGGTGGCGGGACGCCGCATCAAGCTGCGCTACGCGCACCAGGGCGGGAAGAATCCGCCGGTGATCGTGGTGCACGGCAACCAGACCGACAAGGCGCCGGACGCCTACAAGCGCTACCTGATGGGCGTGTTCCGGGAGGCCTTCGACCTGCAGGGCACGCCGGTGCGGGTGGAGTTCCGCGGCGGCGAGAACCCCTACGACAAGGACCGCAAGAAGACCACCACGCCCAAGCAGGCGATGGTGCAGAAGCGCGAGCGGCGCCTGTCCAAGGACCGCAAGAAGCGCGCGGACCGGGGCAACGCCGGCAAGAAACCGGCTGCCGGGAAGAAGCCGGCGCCCGGGAGGAAGCCGGGGGCCCGTAAGAAGACCCCTCGCAAGAAGAAGCGCTGATCCCTCGTCCCGCATATGTGAACTCCGGCGTCCGGGCCGGGGTCCGTGTCCTTACCGTGCATATCTTCAGGTGAATACCCCGTCCAAACCCGGGTACATCCCGAATGGCGTCCTTACGGGTTCCGCCGCAGAATCCCGCGTGGGTTCCATAAGCTGACCAGGGATGGGATGCCAGATGCTAGAAGCGACGATCACACCGCGACAGATGCCCCTGCTGACTCCGGTCGGGGGTCCCGAGGAAGAGCACGACCTGCAGGTGATGCGACGCACCATCCTGTCGGTGGCGAAGCGCCGCTTCGCCCGCTTCAGCTACGACGGTACCTCGCTCTCCGCCATCGCGCGTGGCTCAGGCGTGAACACCAGCGAGCTGTTGCGCCACTTCGACGGCAAGCTGTCGATCCTGCTGGCGGTGCTGGACGAGGGCTGGGCCTCCATCAACCCGCGGCTCACGGACATCGTGGTGACCTCGGTGAACGCCCGGGAAGCCATGCTCTCCATGCTGTCGGTGATGATGCGGGTGCTGGAACGGGAAGAGGACCTGGCGCGGCTGCTGCTGTTCGAGGCCCGCCGCCCGAACCCGGAGACCGGTGAACTGGTGCTGTCCCGCGGCTATCGCCGCTTCGTGGAGCTGGTCACCGAGGTGGCCCTGCGCGGCCAGCGTGACCGCAGCTTCAAGGTCAGTTACCAGCCGAAGATGATCGCTTCGATGATGGTGGGAGCGGTGGAGAACCTGATGCGTGACCGGCTGATGGCGCGCGAGGAACACGATCCGATGCCCTATAACGGCGCCCACGTATTCGCGGCCTTCGAAGCTATGATCTCTAACCTTAGGCCCTGAAAGCAGAGACATCCCGAAATAAAAAAGCCGGCCCCGAGGCCGGCTTTTTCTTTCGTCTGCGAGGCTATCGCTTAATGGTCATGCCCATGAGCGCCATGCACGTGGCCATGGGACAACTCTTGCTGGGTGGCTTCGCGCACGTCCACCACCGTCACGTCGAAGTTGAGGGTCTGGCCGGCCAAGGGATGGTTGGCGTCCACGGTGACGCTCTCGGCGTCGACGGCGGTGACGGTCACCACGTGGGTGCCGTGCTCGCCCTCGGCGTGGAAACGCATGCCGGGCTCGATGTCCTCCATGTCGAACATCTCGCGCGGCACGATCTGGGAGAGGGCTTCCTGGCGCTCGCCGTAACCCTTGGCGGGCGGCACGCTCACCTGCACCTTGGCGCCTTTCTCCTTGCCATCGAGCGCTTCCTCGAGACCGATGACGATGCTGCCGGTGCCCTGGATGTAAGCCAGCGGCTCGCGGCCCTTGGAGCTGTCCAGCACCTCGCCGTCGGCGCCGGTGAGGGTGTAATCGATGGAGACGACGCTGTGCTTGCCGATACGCATGGGGGTTCCTTGAGAAATTAGCGGCGCATTTTACCCGCTCGCACGCGCCATGACCAGAATTTGACCAGACCTAATCCAGGCGCTTGTGGAACTTGAGGACGGCCAGCGTCATGGTGACGGCGAAGAAGGCCAGCAGGGGCCAGACGTCCACCCACATGCCGCCGAGACCGGCGCCCCGCAACAGCACGCCGCGCACCAGGCGGATGAAATGGGTGAGGGGCAGGAACTCGCCGATCCAGCGGGCGAAGGCCGGCATGCCGTCGAAGGGGAACATGAAGCCTGAGAGCAGGATGGAGGGCAGGAAGGTGAAGATGGTGAGCTGCATGGCCTGGAACTGGGTCTTGGCCATGGTGGAGATGAGTAGGCCCAGCCCCAAGCTGGCGGCGATGAACAGCAGCGCCGCGAAGTAGAGGGTGGCGAGGCTGCCCACCACCGGCACCGAGAACAGCAACCAGCCCAACAGCAGCACGATGGTCACTTGGATGAGGCCGATGGCGATGTAGGGGCCGATCTTGCCCGCCATGAGCTCCACGGTGCTCACGGGCGTGGTGATGAGCATCTCCAGGTTGCCGCGCTCCCGTTCCCGCACGATGGCCACGGCCGTGAACAGCACCATGGTGAGGGTCAGGATCACGCCGATGAGCGCCGGCACGATGTCCACGGCGGAGCGGCGTTCCGGGTTGTAGAAGTTGCGCAATTCGAAGAGCGCTGCCGGTTGAGAACGCGGCGCGCCGCGGGCGGCTAGCGGCACGCGCGCGAGTCCCTGGGCGACGCCCAGCAAGGTCGGGTCCGAGCCATCCACCATGAGCTGGGCCGCCGGTTCGGCGCTGGTGGCGGCCCGGCGGGCGAAGTCCGGCGGGAAGTAGAGGCCCACCGAGACCTTGCCGTCCCGGAGCAGGCTCTCCAGCTCCGGAGCGGAGTGGGCCTCAGCCACGATGTCCACCACCTGGCTGGCTTGCGCCGAGGCCACCACGCTGCGGGAGAGCTGGGTGTTGGAGAGGTCCGCCACCGCGGCGCGCAAGTGGCGCACGTCGGTGTTGATGGCGTAGCCGAACAGGATCACCTGCAGGAGCGGCACCCCCACGATCATGCCGAAGGTGATGCGGTCCCGCAGCAGCTGGCGCACCTCCTTGGCGGCGATGGCGCTTGCGCGGCGCAGGGAATCAGGCAGCACGCTTGCCTCCGGCGTCGCTCTGGAAACCGGTGGAGGCCACGAACACGTCTTCGAGGTTGGCGTCCACGGCCTTCACCTTGGATTCGATGCCGGCGCCCTTGAGGAGCTGGACCAGCTTCTTCGCGCCATCCTTGGCGTCCTTATCCAGCAGCGCATGCAGGCGCGTACCAAGCTGGGTGACGCTCTTCACGTAGGGTTGCTCCTTGAGGAGCTTGGAGGCCTGCTGCGGGTCCGGCGCCTCGATCTCCAGCACCTGGGCGTCGATCCCCTCCATCAGTTCATGGGGCGTGCCTTCCGCCACCAGCTTGCCGCGGCTGATGATGGCGAGGCCATGGCAGCGCTCCGCTTCGTCCATGAGGTGGGTGGAGACCAGGATCGTGGTGCCCTCGGCCGCCAGTTCGAACAGCCGGTCCCAGAAGTCGCGGCGGCTCTGGGGGTCCACGGCGCTGGTGGGCTCATCCAGGAACAGCATCTCCGGGGAGTGCAGGGTGGCGGCGGCCAGCGCCAGGCGCTGCCGCTGGCCACCGCTCAGGGTGCCGGCGCGCTGCGACATGAGCTCCGTTAGGAAGTAGCGTTCCGCCGCTTCCTGGATGCGGGCCTTGCGCTTCGCGGGTGGGAGCGTGAACACGTCCGCCATGAACTCCAGGTTCTCGCGGGTAGTGAGGTCGCCGTAGAGGGAGAAGCTCTGGGTCATGTAGCCGAGCTTGCGGCGCAGGATCTCCGCCTCCTGGGGCACCTTATGGCCGAGTACTTCCACTTCGCCTTCACTGGGCTCGAGGAGCCCGCAGAGCATGCGGATGGTGGTGGACTTGCCGGCGCCGTTGGGACCCAGGAAGCCGTAGATCCTGGCCTTGGGGATCTTGAGATCCACGTGGTCCACGGCGGTGAACTTGCCGAAGCGGCGGGTGAGGCCATGGGCTTCGATGGCGTAGTCGCCGGCCATC
>DASXYJ010000262.1:0-2706 GCA_036502565.1 Gammaproteobacteria bacterium | reverse complement strand
CCCGCGATCACCACGGTGAGGCCTTCGCGCATGAGGCTGCCCTGCTGGGCCGCGGCGGCGAGGGTCTCGAAGCGGTCGCGGATGAGGTCAAGGCGGCCCGCCACGTCGCCCTCCGTCAGGAAATCCACTTCCTCGTCCGGGAAGTCGATGGCCGCCTCCACATAAGCGCGCAGTACCGTGAGGTCTTCCACCAGCTTCTCCACCCGCCGGGAGAACTCGCCGCTCAGGGAGCGCATGGCGGCGCGGGCGGCTTGTTCCGAACCGCTGTCGATGAGGTCGGCGATGGCTTCCGCCTGTGCCAGGTCCAGCCGGTCGTTGAGGAAGGCCCGTTCCGAGAACTCGCCGGGCCGCGCGGCCCGGGCGCCCAGCTCCAGCACTCTGTTTAGAAGCAGATCCAGCACCACGGTGCCACCGTGGCCCTGCAACTCCAGCACGTCCTCACCGGTAAAGGAATCGGGACCGGGGAAGAACAACACCAGGCCCGTATCCAGGGCCCTGCCCTGCTCGTCGCGGAACTCCCGCAAGGAAGCGCGCCGGGGCTTGGGCAAGCGCCCGGTGAGCGCCTCGCCGATGGCCACCGCCGCGGATCCCGACACCCGCACGATGCCGATACCGCCTCTCCCTGGAGGCGTGGCGATGGCAGCGATGGTGTCTGTGGTGCTCATTGTGAAATAAGCGCGCCCGGGAGAGACTCTTCCCATCATAGCTTCTCTATAGGCGACGCCCATGCCCGGCATCCCGGTCCGCTTCCCCAATGCCTCCGGGCAGATGCTGTCCGGCCGTATGGATCTGCCGCCCAACGGCAAGCCCCGGGCCTATGCGCTCTACGCCCACTGCTTCACCTGCGGCAAGGACGTACGCGCCGCCGTGAACATCGGCCGTGCCCTGGCCCGGGAAGGCATCGCCATGCTGCGCTTCGACTTCACGGGCCTCGGCGAGAGCGAGGGCAGCTTCGCCGACACCACCTTCAGCGGCAACGTGGCGGACCTGAAGGCCGCTGCCCGCTTCCTGGCGGAGAAGTACCAGGCCCCCAAGATCCTCATCGGCCACTCCCTCGGCGGTACCGCCGTCCTGGAAGCGGCCCACGACATCCCGAGTTCCGTGGCGGTGGCCACCATCGGCGCGCCGTCGGATCCGGAACACGTGGCCATGCTGCTGGGCCCGGCCCGGGAAGTGATAGAGGACGAGGGTGAGGCGGACGTGACCCTGGTGGGCCGCAAGTTCCATTTCAAGAAGGCCTTCCTGGACGACCTCAAGATGCGGCCCTGGGCTGCCAGCCTCAAGGGCCTGCGCAAGGCGTTGTTGGTGTTCCACTCCCCCGCCGACAAGACCGTGGACATCAGCAATGCCTCGCAGATATTCGGCGCGGCCCTGCACCCCAAGAGCTTCATCAGCCTGAACGAGGCGGACCATCTGCTCACCCGCGAGACCGACTCGGAGTACGTGGGCCTGATCCTGGGCGCCTGGGCCAGCAAATACCTGGGGGAGCTCGGCATGCAGCCCCTCTCCTCCCCCGCCGCCGGCGGCGAGACCATCGTGCGCATGGGCGAGGACCACTACCGCTGCGAGATCTACGTGGGCCCGCACCACATCATCGGCGATGAGCCGCGTGAGTCCGGAGGCACCGACGCGGGCGCCGACCCTTACGGATTGCTGACCGCCGCGCTCGGTGCTTGCACCGCCATCACCCTGCGCATGTACGCGGATCGCAAGCAGCTGCCCATGAAGGGCCTGAGCGTGAAGCTCAGCCACGACAAGGTGTACGCACAGGACGCGAGCGACTGCGCCGACGGCAAGGAAGTGAAGATGGACCGCTTCACCCGCGAACTGGAGCTGGAAGGCGACTTGAGCGAGGAACAACGCCTGAGGCTATTGGAGATCGCCAACAAGTGCCCGGTACACAATACCTTGGAGCATGTGTCCAAGGTCGATACGAGACTTAAGACTTAGAGGACCACTGCATCTCGTTGGTGCCCTTGAAGCCAAGCTTGGCATAGAGCGACTTGCCCATCTCGGTGGCGTGCAAGATGGTCAGGTTGAGGCCGCGCTCCCGCGCCGCGTCCATGGCGAGCCCGGTGAGGCGCTTGGCGAGGCCGCGGCCGCGCCATTCGGGCTCGGTGTAGACGTTGAGGATGTAGCCCCGCAGCGGCTCCAGATGCAGCGGATGCGGCGGCCACTCGATGGCCATCATGCCGATGCCGCTCACCACCCTGCCCTCCGCTTCCGCGAACCAGCCGAAATACTGGCCGGCTTCGAGCTTGGCACGCACCCAGGGCAGGAAGGCCTCGCTCATGGCGGCGAGCGCCGCGTCGTCCGGCTTGCCCGCGTCTACGAACATGCGGTGGCGATGCTGCGTCACGGTGCCGGCATCGGCCACGCCGATGGCGCGGATGACCACGTCCGCGCTCATGCCTTCTTGGCCTTCGCCTCTTTCTCGATCAAGTTGTTGATGTAGCGCTGCTGCGCGATGGTGAGGATCGAGTTGGCGATGTAGTACAGCACCAGGCCCGACGGCAGCACCGCGTACAGGAACAACAGCGCCAGCGGCATGATCTTCATCATCATGGCCTGGGTCTTGTCCGCAGGCTGCGGCTGCAGGTGCTGCTGGATGAACATGGCCACGCCGTAGAACACCGGCAGCACGTAATAGGGATCCGGCGCCGAGAGGTCGTGGATCCACAGCATCCAAGGCGCGTGACGCAGCTC
>DASXYJ010000261.1:0-9190 GCA_036502565.1 Gammaproteobacteria bacterium | reverse complement strand
CCGCAGGATCGCGTGCTGCTCGGCGACATGCAGAAGAACTTCCAAGGCGCGCTGGAGAAGGAACAGGCCACCCGCAAGTCCGCCGGTCCCACCGACGTGACCCAGGATGGGAACTCCTTCAAGCTCGCCGACGGCGCGGTGGTCATCGCCGCCATCACCAGCTGCACCAACACCTCCAACCCGGCGGTGCTGGTGGCGGCGGGCTTGCTGGCGCGCAAGGCGCGCGCCAAGGGCCTCAAGGCCAAGCCCTGGGTGAAGACCTCCCTCGCCCCCGGCTCCAAGGTGGTGACCGAATACCTCAAGAAAGCCGATCTGCAGGGCGACCTGGAAGCCATCGGCTTCTTCCTGGCAGGCTACGGATGCACCACCTGCATCGGCAACTCCGGACCCCTGCCGGACGCCATCAGCAAGGCGGTGAACGACAGCAAGCTCTCGGTCTCGGCGGTACTCTCGGGCAACCGCAACTTCGAGGGTCGGGTGCACCAGGACGTGCGCATGAACTACCTGGCCTCACCGCCGCTGGTGGTCGCCTATGCGCTGGCCGGCAGCACCGACCTGGACCTCACGCACGATGCGCTGGGCACCGGCTCCGACGGAAAACCGGTGTTCCTCAAGGACATCTGGCCCACCCAGAAGGAGATCCAGGAGACCATCGCCAAGTCGCTGGACGCCAGCATGTTCGCCAAATCCTACGGCGACGTGTTCCTGGGCGACGAGCGCTGGCAGGGCATGAAGGTCGGCACCGGCGACATCTACCAGTGGGAAGGCGATTCCACTTACGTGCAGAACCCGCCCTACTTCGACGGCATGGGCAAGCACGCTCCCGGCATCCCGACCATCAAGGCTGCGCGTTGCCTGGCGCTGTTCGGCGATTCCATCACCACTGACCACATCTCGCCCGCCGGCGCCATCAAGAAGGACTCGCCCGCGGGCAAGTACCTCATCGAGCACGGCGTGCAGCCGGTGGACTTCAACTCCTACGGCTCCCGCCGCGGCAACCATGAAGTCATGATGCGTGGCACCTTCGCCAACACCCGCATCAGGAACGCGATGGTCCCCGGTGTGGAAGGCGGCGTGACCAAGCACCTGCCTGACGGCGCGCAGATGCCCATCTACGATGCTGCCATGCAGTACAAGAAGGAGAGCGTGCCGCTGGTGATCCTGGCCGGCAAGGAATACGGCACCGGTTCCTCCCGTGACTGGGCCGCCAAGGGCACCATCCTCCTGGGCGTGAAAGCGGTGATCGCCGAGTCCTTCGAGCGCATCCACCGCTCCAACCTGGTGGGCATGGGTGTGCTACCCCTGACCTTCACCGACGGCAAGAATGCCGCCTCCCTGGGCCTGGACGGCAGCGAGGTGTTCAGCATCGACGGCCTGAAGGACGGTGCCAAGGAAGTGACGGTCACCGCCCGCAAGGCCGACGGCAAGGATCTGCAGTTCAAGGCCAAGGTGCGCATCGATACCCCCAAGGAATGGGAGTACTACAAGAACGGCGGCATCTTGCACTTCGTGCTCCGTCAGCTCGCTGCCTAAACGGGTATCGCAAGCAAATAAAAAAGCCCCGCTTAGGCGGGGCTTTTCTTTTAAGTAGCGGGATGGCTCAGAACGAATAGCTGAAGCCTATCCGCGTCTCCTCGGTCGAGAAGCTGGAGCGTTCGTAGGTGATGACGAGCCCCCAACCGCCTTCGAAGCGGCGGCGGATGCCGATACCGTAGAGGAAAGCCTGGCCGCTGGTCTTGTCCAACAGCGTCACAGGGTTCGAGGAGCTGACGCTCCAGGACAGCACGCCAAGTCGCAGGATGCCATCCAGGTTCGGCACCACTTCCATCTTCGCCAGGAACATGGCGCTAACGCCCGTGACGTCCGGGCAGGTGAAGGTGGTCGAAGCGCATTCAGTCCTGATGATCCCGGACTGGACGAAAGCGCCCGGCTTGCTGAATTCGTGATAGCCCAACTCAGCGCCGAAGTTTTCGGTGAAGTAGTAGCCGCCCAATAGCGTGCCGGTGGTGGTGGTACCGCTGATGCCGCTGCTCTGCCCGCCGCTGGAGGTGCCGGTGCGGTCCAGGGAGGCATGGCCCAAGTCGGTCTCGAGGTAACCCGCGGTATCGGGTTGTTCATCGTCGGCCCGGGCGGGGACCACGGACATTGCGAGGCTGAGCGCGGCGACGGCCAGCAAGAACTTCTGCATGGGATGACCCTGGGATGGGGGTGGCGCCATTCTACCGCAGTGGACGGATGCGCCAGGCAAAAAGATACCCCGCATCGGCGGGGTATCTTCTCAGCCTCGCGGCTGTCGCATCAGTTCTTCTGGTCTTCGGTCTTCCAGACCACCGGCTCCCACTTGCCGGCAGCGGAGAACTTGGCGCCCACATAGTAGGACTTGCCCTGCTCCACGCTCACCTTGATCTGGTGCTCCTGCTGGCCGTAGCTGGCGCTACGCTGCAGGCCGGGCACGTTGTCCAGGTTCACATCGCGGCCGAGCTTCACCGTGAAGGTGTAGTCACCCGGCTTCACCCAGAGCACGCCTTGCCCATCGCGGTTGGTGAGCTTGCCATCCACCTGCCAGATGGACACCGGATAGATCTGCTTGGCGGTCTGGTCCACATTCAGGTACAGGGTACCGTGCGGATCGCCCTGGGAACCCAGGAACGGCGAGTCCGACGCCGCCAAGCCTGCCACGCTCACCAGCGCCAGCAGCGCGCCCAACATCATCGTGAATCTGCCTTTCGTCTTCATGGCGACCTCCTGATTTTTGTTTGCGCAATCCTAATTACATAAGACCACCCCGGGGTGCGGGGTATTCCTGTCATTAAACGTAGCGCATGGGAGCCGCGATGACAGCGACTTCCAGCAAATATCAGATATTAATCATCTCCCCCCGCGAGTATCGGGGGCATGTTACGCAGCGTTACAGTCCCGGCTCGCTGGTATCAGGCCCCGGCGCTCTCCACCGGGCGATCCCGGTCGCGTATCCACTCGCTCCAGGAGCCGGCATAGAGCTTGGCCTCCTTCAGCCCCGCCAGCTCCATGGCCAGCAGGTTGTGGCAGGCAGTGACCCCGGAGCCGCACATGATCACCGCCTGCTCCGGCCGGTAGTGACCCAGCGCTTCCTCGAAGCGATGGCGCAGCACCGCCGGCGCATTGAAGCGCCCATCCCCCGCGAGGTTGCCGGCGAACGGCAGGTTCTTAGCCCCGGGCACATGTCCCGCCACCGGATCGATGGGCTCCTCCTCGCCGCGGAAACGCGTCGGTCCACGCGCATCCAGCAGCAGCCCCTTGCGCTGGCCCTGCACCATCTGCAGTACCTGGTCGGTGCTGAGCCAGAGGCCTCGGTCCGGACCGCGGTAGGGAAAATCACGCGGCTGGGGGTCTGGCACTGCGGTCTCGGTGGTGCGCAGCTCCTTGAGCCACTGCTGCCAACCGCCGTTCAGCACCGCTACTTGGGGATGGTCGAGCCAGCGCAGCAGCCACCAGAGCCGCGCAGCATAGGCTCCGCCGGAGTCGTCATAGGCCACTACCTGGCTGGCCTTCCCCACGCCGGCACGGGCCAGCTTAGCCACCAGTGCTTCCGGCTCCGGGAGGGGATGCCGTCCGGTCTGGGGAGTGATAGGGCCTGAGAGATCGTGTTCCAGGTGCAGGTAACGTGCGCCGGGGATGTGGCCGGCCACATAGGCTCGCGGCCCAGCCTCCGGGTCAGAGAGCACGCTGCGGCAATCGAAGACCACCCAGTCGGGGTCTCTCAGATGGGCCGCCAGTACCTCAGTCTCCACCAGTGCGTCGAACATGCCCAGACAGTATAAGGCCGCCCCGCGCGACAGCGGAAATAGGCGCCCTGGGTCGCTCGACGACCCAGGGCATAAATCCACTCAACCGATATCAGCCGTGGCTGGAGGTGACGGCTGCGGGTGTTTCCACAGTGCCAGCGGCAGGCGTAGTGCTTGCCGGCGCCGGGACCACCTGCTGTGCCGCTGGATCCGGGATCTTCGTCAGCAGATCTTTCAGTGCACCACCGTTCACCGGCATCTGCATGACGTGTCCATGCGCGGAACTGATGGCCATGGAGAGCGCGCTGTTATCCTGGAAGGCCTGGGCCGCTGAGCAACCCGTGCCACCGACGCCGTTGCAGCCGATGAGCATGGCGTTGCGGGTACCCTGACGCCGCAGGTCCAGGGTCGCGTTGGTGGCGCAGGTAAGCACATCCAGGTGAGTGCCGATGCCTTTGTCGATGCGGCAGATGATGGCGTTGCGTTGGCTGGCATCGCTGGACTCGGCCCGCTTGAGAGCGGCCTTGATCTCCTGCAAGGCGTGCAGGATCTGTTTCTGGCCATCCACTTGGATCTCGCCCAGTTGAAGCGTGGGCTGCCCGGCCGCCGCTGGATCGTCGAGGAGCGCATGGGCGGAAAACGGCATCACCAGTGCGAACGACAAGAAAACCGAGAGGAATGATGCATTTGGCTTGCGCATGTGTACATCTCCTTGAATGCATGGCCTGACCATATTTCCGTGGGATCCCCAGTCACCGCGCCCTTCAGCGTCGATAGCCTGTCAGCTACAGCATAGGCCATCCCCGGCGTTTTTTTACCATCGGCTTGCCGAGGGATTTCACGAGATGGGGTTGAGTCCCGCCCCCCTGGGTATTGCCGCAATGACTGGCCGAAACCCGCGGATTTCGTGCCGCCCTCCTCCAGTGCTATGTTTTATCCATATCGACCGCGGAGAAGCCCATGGCATACCGGACCATCCTCCTGGCCTATGACGGAAGCAACGATGGACGGCGGGTGCTCATGGAAGGCGCCGACCTAGCCAAGAGTTGCGAGGCGAAAGCGCATCTCCTGGCGGTGATCTCACCCAAGTCAGGCCATGCCTTCGCCCAGAGCCTGGCCGGCACCGATCACATGGAACAGACGCTGTTCTTCCGCAACACCGTGGAAGACGGTGTGCGTTTCTTCAAGAAACGCGGCATCGAGGTGGAAGGCCACACCGCCCGCGGCGAACCTGTGGACGAGATCGCCAGGCTGGCCAAGGAAGTGAATGCAGACCTGGTCGTGGTGGGGCATCGCCCGCATGGCGCCCTGGCGCGCTGGTGGAGCACGCCCACGTGCGTGTCGCTGTTGGATGCCGTGCACTGCGGCGTGCTGGTTTGCCGCCAGGAAGGCGACGCCGAGACTACCGGCTAGTGGATCTCCACCCAGGCAGGCACGTCCCGCCAGGACTCGCCCAGCTCCTGGTCGAGTTCATGGCACTTGGGCTCGAACTCCTCCACCAGCTTCCAGAACCGCGGTGAATGGTCCAGGTGCTTGGTGTGAGACAGCTCGTGGATCACGAGGTAGCGCACCAGCTCCGGCTCCAGGAACAGGAGCTTGTAGTTGAGGCTCAGGGTCCCGCTGGACGAGCAGCTGCCCCAGCGGCTGGTCTGGCCGCGGATCTGCAGGCGCTTGTAATGCAGCCCGGTGCTGTGGGAGACGCGCGGCAGATACGCCGCGAAATGACCGCGCGCAGCCTCCACCAGCCAGCGCCGCAGCGCCTGGCGCGCGGCACGCTCGTTGTGTCCGTCGTAGTGCACCGTGAGGGTGTGGCCCCGGGCGGTGACCCGTGCGCGGCTTCCGGCGCGGCTGCGGTACTTCACTTCCCAGTGCTCACCGGTGGCGCGCAGCGCCAGGTGCGTGGGCAGCGTCAGGTCCGCGTCCACGATCTGCACGCGCATGCGTTCCCAAGTGTCGCGGATCCACTGCCGGTGCTTGGCCACGAAAGCGCGGGCGCGTTCGCGGCTGACGTGGCGCGGGATCACCACCTCGATGCCGTTCCAAGGCGTGATATGCACCTGCAAGGATTTGGCGCGCAGGCTGCGCCGCCAGTGATAGGCGATGTGGCTGTACATCATCGGTCAAGACTCCGGGCAGGCCGGGTCCATCCAAGCCTCAAGCCTGCCGTTTCTCCGCGTAACCATATTCCTCACGCGCCGCCAGCACCGTCGATTCGGACTCGAACAGCTCCGGCAGCACGAACTCGAACTCATGGCGGTGCACCGCCACGATGTCGCCGTGCTTCAGGGCGTGGTCGCCGGCCACCCGCTCGCCGTTGACGAAGGTGCCATTGATGCTGCCCTGGTCGGTGATCCAGAACGAATGCCCACGGCGCTCGATCAAGGCGTGGCTGCGGCCCACGGTGGGCTCAGCGGCCAGCACGTACTGCACTTCCGGGTCGTAACCCGCGACGCGGCCGATGACCGTGGACTTCTCGCCCAGTTCGTAGCGCTTGATGTCGTTAGGGTTGCTGATGTCGTAGAGCACGGCTTGCAGGCCGCCGGCCTGGTTCGGGTCTTCCTTCACACTCTTGGGCAGGAACTTCTTGATGCCGCCCTTCTTCCATACGTAGTAGCCGCCGCCACCCAGGGCCGCGAGCAGCACCAGCACCACCACCACGATGATCAGCGTGCGCCAGGAATCCTCCTCGGCCTGCTGCATGTGGGTGAGCGGGGTGTTGAAGCTGAAGCTCTGGGGCACTGCCGCCGGCGCGGCCGACTGCAGGTTGCCCACGTCCGCGGGTTGCGGCACCGGCTTGCCGGTGGTGAGTGTGTCGCTGATCTGCTTGTAGATGCCGTCCAGGTCGCCGGCCTGGTAGGCACGGTAATAGCCGGCGCCGGTCTTCTGCGCCAGCTGCTGTAGCAGTTCGTAGTCGGCTTGGTCGGTGAAGGCGACACCGAAGATGCGTACCTTCTTGGCCACCGCCTCCGGGATCAGGGACTGGATGATCCAGTGGATCTTGTCGCTGTCGCGGGAGGCATTGCCCACGTCCACGTAGCCGTCTGTCATGAGCACGATGCAACGCAGCGCATCGGGACGGCCGTGACTATCCATCTCATAGAGCGCGCGCTCCAGCGCGGCGCCGGTGTCGGTCCACTGGCCCTTGTAGTCCAGCTTGCCCACGGCCTGCTGAACCTGCGAGCGCGCGTTGTCGTCCAAGGCCGTGAGCGGCATCAGCAGGGTCGGCGTGGTGGAGAATTCGATGACGGCGACGTGCACGTCGCCCTTGAGGTTGGCGACGAAGTTGGTGACCGCCTGGCCCGCCAGCCGGTTGGGGTCGTTGGCTTTCATGCTGCCGGAGTTATCCAGCACCACCACCACGTCCTCGGCGGCGAACGCAGGCAGCGCCACTGCCAGCCACAGGCCGAAGATGGCCAAAACACGCGGAACGCGATTCACCGGGATCACCCCCTAACCCTACCTGGCTTCATTGTAGCGGTCAGCAGGGTATTACCGGTACGTAAAAAGCTATCCGCCACACCGGGTTATGGAAGCTTGTTAAAGGAGATTTTCCAGCCGGTTCAAGGAGATAGCTGGTAAACGTCCAAAAATCCGCCAGTCGCCCTGCCCGCCTGGAACCGGCTTGGGCCTGCCGGCTGCCCAAGCGCGAAGGTCCGGTTTGTCTGTATCCGCCTGCCTCGGGATAATGCCGCGCCATGCCCGCCATCCTCGAAGTCCGTGACCTCATCAAGCGCTACCCCGGTGTCACCGCCGTGGATGGCATCCACTTCGCCGTCGAAGCCGGAGAGTGCTTCGGCCTGCTGGGGCCTAACGGCGCCGGCAAGACCACCACCATCGAGATGATGGAAGGCATCAACGAGCCCAGCGCCGGCCAGGTGCTCTACCGAGGCAGCCCCGTGGACGCGCACTTCCGCCAGGAAGTGGGCATCCAGTTCCAGTCCACCGCCCTGCAGGACTTCCTCACGGTGCGGGAGACTTTGAAGCTGTTCCGCAGCTTCTACGCCAAGGGCCTCGACGTCGAGGAGCTGATCCAGCTCTGCACGCTCCAGGAATACGTGGACCGGGACGCGCGCAAGCTTTCCGGCGGCCAGCGCCAGCGCCTGCTATTGGCACTGGCATTGGTCAACGACCCGGAGATCCTCTTCCTGGATGAGCCCACCACCGGCCTGGATCCCCAGGCTCGGCGCAATTTCTGGGACCTGATCAGTGCCATCAAGGCGCGCAAGAAGACCGTGATCCTCACCACCCATTACATGGAAGAGGCGTTCCTGCTCTGCGATCGTATCGCCATCATGGATCACGGCCACATCATCGCCGACGGCCCGCCCAGCAAGCTCCTGGCCAAGCACTTCCACGATGTGATCCTGCAGCTGCCCAAGGAAGACCTGCGCGTGAGCGCCTCCGAGCTCGGCGTGGAAGTGCACGAAGCCGGGGAATACCTCGAGATCAAGACCGCCGACGTGGATGAGATGCTGCGCCGGCTCATGGATAGGAAGGTCCCGCTGGGACGCCTGCAGATCCGGGCTCGCACCCTGGAAGACCTGTTCCTGGAACTCACCGGCAAGGAGTTGCGGGCATGATGCGGCGCTTCCTGGCGGTCCTGAAGGCCCGCAACCTGGAGTTCCTCCGGGACCGGGCAGCGCTGGGATGGAACATCGTGTTGCCGGTGCTCATCGTCATCGGCATGTGGTTCATCTTCTCCGGCGGACAGAAGCCTCTCTTCAAGGTGGCGGTGCTGGACGCCGGAACGCCTATCGCCCAGCTGGACCTGGCCTTCCTCAAGACCCGTTACGTGGATTTCTATCCGGTCACGGATCTCGAGCAGACCGAAGCCAAGGTGGCCCATAACCAGATCGACATGCTACTGGACGCCCATGATCCCAAGGCGCCCCGCTACTGGGTGAACGAGACCTCACCCAAGGGTTACGTCCTGGAAAAGATCCTCGCGGGCGAGACCGACGCCAAGTACAGCCGCGAGACCGTAAGCGGCCGCGCCATCAACTACGTGGATTGGCTCATCCCTGGCGTGTTGGGTATGAACATGATGTTCTCCTGCCTCTTCGGCGTGGGCTATGTCATCGTGCGTTACCGCAAGAACGGCTTCCTGAAACGCCTCAACGCCACGCCCTTGAAGGCCTTCGAGTTCATCTCTGCCCAGGTGGTCTCGCGCCTGCTGCTCATCATGAGCATCACCCTCATCGTCTTCATCGGCACCAAGCTGCTCATCCATTTCTACATGGCGGGCAGCTACTGGCTCCTGCTGCTGGACGCGGTGCTGGGCGCCGTGTGCATGATCTCGCTGGGGCTGCTGGTGGCCGCGCGGGTAGGCAGCGAGGAGTTCGCCGGCGGCCTGTTGAACCTGGCCTCCTGGCCCATGATGTTCCTGTCCGGCGTGTGGTTCTCCCTGGAAGGGTCGCCCCTATGGA
>DASXYJ010000260.1:0-9372 GCA_036502565.1 Gammaproteobacteria bacterium | reverse complement strand
CAGGCGCGCCGTATCGCCTTGCACCTCCACTGCGCGCTCCATGAAGCGCCGGTAGCAGCCGCCGTGGCGCGCCTCATCCTTGGAGATGAGGTCGTAGATGTACTTGATGACCGGTTCGGTGTGCCACTCGGAGGCGCACTGGTACCAGTGGGTGAGGCGGATCTCGCCGCAGAAATGCATCATCAGCGTCTCCAGCGGCGGCGCCGGATCGAACTCGAAGCGCACCGCGTGCAGCTCCTCCTCCGTCGGCAGCAGGTCCGGCCGGAAGCGGCGCAGGTACTCCTGCAGCACCAGTGAGTGCTTCTGCTCCTCGTAGAACCAGATGGACATGAACGCCGAGAAATCCGAGTCGTGACGGTTGTCGCGCAGGAACATCTCGGTGGCCGGCAGCGCCGACCACTCGGTAATGGCGTTCATCTTGATGGTCTGGGCCTGCTCGTCCGAGAGCAGCTTGGGGTCGAAGCGCTCCCAGGGCACGTCCTTGTCCATGCTCCAGCGCAGCTTCTCGAGGGAACGGAACAGTTCGGGGTAAAGCATCGGAGAGGTCTCGGTGGAGGGACTTCGCCTGTATACGTCCGGCCAGGGTGGCCCGGAGGCGGTCCGCTGCCTCCATTCTAGGCACTGGAGCGTATCCCCGGTGTGTGTCAGGCGCGTGTAAAACCGCGCCAGCCAAAGAATATCAAGTTTTACAAGGGCTTAGGGGAATGGAGTGCGTGACATGAAGATCGCCGTGATCGGGACCGGTATCTCGGGGCTGGCGGCTGCCTGGCTGCTGAGGCGCAAGGCCCAGGTGACCGTCTATGAGCAGAACCCCTATGCGGGCGGCCACACCCATACCTTCCAGGTACCCGGCGGCCCGGCGGTGGACACCGGGTTCATCGTCTTCAACGAGCGCAACTACCCGCACCTGACGGCGCTGTTCCAGCACCTGGGCGTCGCATCCCAGGCCAGCGACATGTCCTTCGCCGCTTCCATCGGTGGCGGTCGCGTCGAGTACGCCGGCGACAACCTCAACACCTTGTTCGCGCAGCGTTGGAACCTCTTCAGCCGCACCCACTGGCGCATGCTGCTGGACATCGCACGCTTCAACCGCGACGCGCGCCGCGCCTTGCGCGCGGGTCTCGCGCCGGAGCTGACGCTCGGTCAGTTCATCCTGCAGGGCGGTTACGGCGACGAGTTGTCGCGCCGTTATCTGCTGCCCATGGCTGCCGCCATCTGGTCCTGCCCGGTGGGGGCCATGCTCAAGTTCCCGGCGGCAAGTTTCCTGAAATTCTTCGAGAACCATGGCTTGCTTGAGCTCATGGATCGTCCGCGCTGGCGTACCGTCAGCGGCGGCAGCCATGCCTACGTGAAGAAGCTCCTGGCGAGCCTCGGCGAAAGCGTGCGTCTGGAGACACCGGTGACGGGCCTGCGGCGTGTCGGCGCTGCAGTGCGTGTCTGGGACGCGAAGGGCGGCGTGGCCGCCTATGACCGGGTGGTCATGGCGGTACACGCCGATCAGGTGCTACCGCTGCTGGCCGGCGCCACCAGCGCCGAGCGCCAGGTGTTCGGCGCCTTCAAGTACCAGGACAACCGGGTGGTGCTGCACAGCGATCCGGCCCTGATGCCGAAACGTCGTGGCGTCTGGGCGGCATGGAATTACTTGAGTGACGAAGTGGTGGGCGGCAAGGCGAGGGTGTCCGTGAGCTACTGGATGAATCGCCTGCAACGGCTCTCCGGCGACAAGGATTACTTCGTAAGCCTGAACCCGCTCACGGAGCCGAAGCATGTGATCTTCGAGACCAGTTACGCGCACCCGGTATTCACCCGCGAAGCCATGCAGGCCCAAGAGCAGCTGGCCGCTATCCAGGGCCTGGATCGCATCTGGTTCTGCGGCGCATGGACCGGCTACGGCTTCCATGAGGATGGCCTGCGTTCCGCGGTGCAGGTGGCCCAGGGCATGGGTTGTCCGGTGCCCTGGCTGGACCAGGCGGTCTCGGTGCCCAGCGAACGTCCTGCTGCCCTCTGGGATCCGCTGCCGGGCGAGGCATGAAGAGCCAGCTCTACATCGGCACGGTCATGCACCGGCGGCAAGATCGCCACGCTTACCGTTTCACCTACACCGTGTTCAGCCTGCTGCTGGACCTGGATGAGCTGCCGCGCTTGGGGACGCAGCCGCGTTTCTTCTCGCATAACCGCTTCAACCTCTTCAGCCTCGCCGATCGCGACCATGGCCCCCGGGACGGCACAGCGCTCAAGCCCTGGGCGGAGCGATACCTGCTCTTGCATGGCATCGATCTCGAAGGCGGGCGGATCCGCCTGTTCTGTTTCCCGCGGCTGCTGGGGTATGTCTTCAATCCCCTGAGCGTCTGGTACTGCGAGCACCGGGACGGCGGCCTGCGTGCCGTCATCTGCGAGGTGCGCAACACCTTCGGCGAGATGCACCATTATCTGCTGACGGCGCCGGACAAAGGTCCCATGGACTGGAGCACCGAATACCGGACTCCTAAGGTGTTCCACGTCTCGCCCTTCATCGGCCCCGACATGGAATACCGTTTCCGCCTGCAGGAACCCGGTAAGTGGCTGCGCTTCCACATAGATGAAAGGCACGAAGGCCACGAGGCATACAAGGCTTCCATCAGTGCGATGCAGGCGCCACTCACGGACGGCAGGCTGCTGATGGCGGCGCTGCAGATCCCGTTGCTGCCATTCAAGGTGATGGCGGCGATCCACTGGCATGCGCTCAAGCTCTGGCTGAAAGGCGCTAAGTTCCACCGCATGCCGGAGCACGGCATCTACGCAGATAGAGTCACCAAGCGATAACAATGAGCACCATCACCCAAGCTTCCAGCGACGCACGCGCCGCCGGCCAACCCCTCTCCATCCAGCTGATGTGCAGGCTCTTGGCGCGCATCCGCCTGGGCGAACTCAAGCTGGTGGCGCCGGACGGCGCCGTGTTCCACTTCCGGGGTCAGACCGCGGGACCCGCGGTGACCCTCATCATCCGCAACCCGGCGTGCATCCGCCGCACCTTGTGGGGCGGCGACCTAGGGCTGGCCGAAGCCTACATGGATGGGCAATGGGAGACCCCGGACCTCATGGCCTTCCTCGAGCTCGGCCTGCTCAACCTGCATGCCTTCCAGGTGGACAAGCCGGGGCGCCTGAAGCGGATGCTGGACGCGCTGGTGCATGCGCTGCGGCGCAACACCCGCGCCGGCGCGCGCCGCAACATCCATTACCACTACGACCTCGGCAACGCCTTCTACAAGCTCTGGCTCGACGAGACCCTGACCTATTCCAGCGCGCTCTTCGAAAACCCCGCACAGTCTCTGGCGGACGCCCAGCGCAACAAGTACCGGGCCCTGATCCGGAAGCTGGAGCTCAAGTCCGAGCACCATCTGCTGGAGATCGGTTCCGGCTGGGGCGGTTTCGCCCTGTACGCCGCGCAGGAGACCGGTTGCCGCGTCACCAGCATCACGCTCTCGGAAGAGCAGTTGAAGGAAGCCCGGGCCCGGGCCGCCGCGGCCGGGCTCTCGGAGCGGGTGCGGTTCGAACTGGTGGATTACCGGGACGTGCAGGGCCAGTTCGACCGCATCGTCTCCATCGAGATGTTCGAGGCGGTGGGGGAGAGTTACTGGGACGCCTACTTCAAGGCGGTGCACGACCGGCTCAAGCCCGGCGGCCGCGCCGCTTTCCAGATCATCACCATCGCCGATGCGGGTTTCGAGCATTACCGGAACACCGTGGACTTCATCCAGCGTTACATCTTCCCCGGCGGCATGCTGCCTTCGCCCTCGGTCTGGGAAGCCTGCGTGCAGCGCGCCGGCCTCAGGACCGAGTGCCGCGACTTCCATGGCAAAGACTACGCTCGCACCCTGCGGCTCTGGGATCAGAACGTGCACAAGGTGGAATCCGAGATCCGTCAGCAGGGTTTCGATGCGCGCTTCCTGCGCATGTGGCATTACTACCTGGCCTATTGCCATGCCGGTTTCGACACGGGTCATGTGGACCTGATGCATACAGTCCTCACCCGGGACTAGTGCCAAAAGCTACTGCGCTCGGCGGGGCGTTGTTGCGCTTCGGTCTCGCAGTCGGTCATGCACAGAAGAGTGCACTCCCTCCTGCTCGCCTCGCGCGCCTAGCCCCGCCTTCGCTCGCTACGCTTTTGGCGGCTTCTTTTTGTTATCCCCTTAGATAGAATAGGGGCATGCAATCCCCTTCCAGACTTTGCCGAACTGATATCAGCGCCACTTGGCTCGCACTATCGCTTGCCCTACTGGTCTTAGCGCAGCCCGCTAGCGCTTCAGATGCTGTCGTAAAACAGATTTACAACAATCAAGGGAACGTCGGGAATATAAGCTTGGGGATGAAGTTCTCTATATTGAAAGCGCAAGACCCAAACCGTCTCCAGCCTGTCACCGGCGTTCTGCGAGACTACGAGAAAGCATATAAATACACTTTCTCTAATGGGCATTCAGTCGTCATCGGTCTTGATTTGGATGGCACTGTTTCGTATATCCGTATAACCGACCCATATTTCGCCACCGAGAAAGGAATCCGAGTCGGTGATGCTTTTTCAAAGGTCAGGCAGTCTTATCCCGAATACGAGTGTTTTCATGGGGCACATTCCGGACGATCTTTAACGTTGGTGGATAGCGATATCAATCGCGGTTTTGAGTTCGATACAGCTGGATTGTCCGATAGTTGGTTGGATTCTCGGTCGCAAGATTGCTCCGCCCTAAAGACCCAGCGACTCAAATACATCAGTATTTCGACTCCCAGATGAAGAATCTCCTCGCAATCCGCCACGTCCCCTTCGAGGACTTAGGTTCACTGGCCCAGCCCCTGGCGCAGGCGGGCTATTCCATCCGCTACGCGGATGCGCCCACCGCGGACTTCGCGGCCTTGGGCAAGCAGAAGTGGGAGCTGCTGGTGGTGCTGGGCGGCCCCATCGGCGTGAATGACGGTGCCGACTATCCCTTCATCGCGCCAGAGTTGAAATTCGTGGAGGCGCGCCTCAAAGCTGGCCTGCCGCTGCTCGGTATCTGTCTCGGTAGTCAGTTCATCGCCAAGGCTCTGGGCGCGGATGTCCGCCGTAACTCCAAAGTTGAGCTGGGCTGGAAACCTTTGACGCTCACGGAAGCGGGCAAGAGCTCCGCACTGCGACATCTCACCGGTCCCGTGCTGCACTGGCACGGGGAGATCTTCGACTTGCCCGGGGGCGCCCTCAGTCTCGCCAGCACCGACCTCACACCCTGTCAGGGCTTCTCCTGGGGCCCGGCGCTGGCCATGCAGTTCCATCCGGAAGTCACGGCCCAGGGCCTGGAGCAGTGGTACGTAGGCAACGTGGGCGATATCCGCGAGACGGGCTTGAGCACTTCCGAGCTGCGCCGTTCGGCCCAGGCGCACGCAGCGGCCCTGGAAGCCCAGGGCGCCGCGCTAGTGAAAGACTGGCTTAAGACTGGATGATGATCTCGGGTTCGACCTGGATGTCAGTCTTGAGGCTATTGGCGATATAGCATTCGTGGTGGCCTATCTCCACCGCCTTCAACACCGCTTCTTTCGTGCCGCTCTTCACCACGATGCGCGGTTTCAGCACGATGCGTGTGATACGCACCGGCCTCTCGTCTTCCGGCATGAAGCCTTCTGCGCGGTCTTCATAGTCCACCACGTCCAGGCGCTTGCGCGCGGCCACGGCGAGGAAGGACAGCAGCTGGCAGGAAGCGGCCGCCATCACCAATAGCTGTTCGGGATTGATGAGCTTGGCATCGCCGCGGAAAGCGGGATCGCCGGAGAGCTTGAGGGTGGCCTCGGCGGGCGCGGCGCTGATCTCATGGGCGCGCACATAGTGGTCGTAGCCGACGCCGGTGCTGCCGCTCCAGCGGCAGAGGGCCTGGTAGCGGTGCTCTTTATGTTCGGACATCGAAGTCTCCTCGAGAAGGCGAGGTATTTTCCGCTTGAGGCACGGGGTCTAGAAGTACCAGTGCGCGGATTCCCTCTGGACCAGATGCCTATCCGGTCATGCGCTTGATGAGAGGGAAGTAGGCCCAATAAGGCAGCGCCCGCATGAACTTCAGGATCAGCACGAAGCGGGTGGGGAAGGCGATCTCGAACTTGCGCTTGTAGATGCCGCGCTGCAACGCGGCAGCCGCGTCGTCCACCTTCATGAGGAAGGGCATGGGGAAGCGGTTGCCTTCCGTGAGCGGGGTCTCGACGAAGCCGGGGTTGCACACCGAGAGGGTGAGTCCGGCCTTCTCGAACATGTACTTGAGGGATTCCGCCAGGTTGATAAGCGCGGCCTTGGTCGGACCATAGCCGGAGGCGAGCGGCAGGCCGCGGTAACCGGCCACGCTCGCCACCAATACCATGTGCCCGGAGCGGCGCTGGCGCATGGCGGGCAGGAGAGCATCCATGCCGTTGACCACACCCTGGTAATTGACCCGCATGTGCTCGGCCATGACTTCGGCCTTGAAGCTGTCCAGCTTCACCGCCTGGTACATGCCGGCGTTCAGCACCGCCAGGGCGATGGGCCCATGCTTGGCTTCGATGTCGGTCACCGCGTGGCGCACCGCCGCCAGGTCGGTCACGTCCAGGGGCCAGGGATGGATGCCGCCCGGCGCCTGGGCGGCGGTCTCCTGGAGCGGTTCCGGACGACGGCCCGAGACCACCACCTGCCAGCCGTCGGCGGCAAGCCGCAGGGCCAGCGCCCGACCGATGCCGGTGCCGCCTCCCGTGATCCAGGCGAGTCCATGAGTCTGCATGTGACGCATTGTAAAGCCGGCGCGGGTCCCGTGCGCCATATGGCAGCCGCCCCTGCGGTATCATCGGTCCCACGATTCGGGTGGGGGAACTCGGTGGAAAAGCTCTGGCTCAAGCAGTATCCCGCGGGCGTGCCCGCGGAGATCGACGTCGACCGCTACGCCTCGGTGAAGCAGATCTTCGAGGAGCACTGCAAGAAGTACGCCCAGCTCCCGGCCTTCATCAACATGGGCGTGAGCATGAGCTACGGCGAGCTGGACACCCAGAGCGCCAAGTTCGGCGCCTGGCTCCAGCAGGAGCGCGGCTTCAAGCGCGGCGACCGGGTCGCCATCATGATGCCGAACCTGCTGCAGTACCCGGTGGTGCTGTTCGGCGTGCTGCGCGCCGGCATGACCGTGGTCAACGTGAACCCCCTGTATACCGCCCGCGAGCTGGAACACCAGCTGCGCGACTCCGGCGCCCGCGGCATCGTGATCCTGGAGAACTTCGCCCACACCCTGCAGGACGTGGAGGGTTGCGCGGCGCTGGACACCATCGTCACCACCCAGATCGGCGACCTGTTCCCGGCGCCGAAGCGCCAGCTGATCAACCTGGTGGTGAAGCACGTCAAGAAGATGGTCCCCGCCTGGGAGCTGCCCGGCAGCATGAGACTGCGGGATGCCCTGTATGCCGGCAGCGGATACCAGCTGGAGCCCGTGACCCTGGGTCACGAGGACATCGCCTTCCTGCAGTACACCGGCGGCACCACCGGCGTATCCAAGGGCGCGGTGCTGACCCATGGCAACATGTGCGCCAACGTGCTGCAGGCCTCGGCCTGGCTCGGCAAGGGCCTGGAGCCCGGCAAGGAGACGGTGATCACCGCGCTGCCGCTGTATCACATCTTCTCCCTCACCGCGAACTGCATGGTGTTCATGACCCTGGGCGGCCGGAACATCCTCATCACCAACCCGCGCGACATGAAGGACTTCGTGAAGACCCTCTCGAAGTATCCCTTCAGCGTCATCACCGGCGTCAACACGCTCTTCAACGGCCTCCTGCACGCACCGGGCTTCGAGCAGCTGGACTTCTCGCACCTCAAGCTGGCGCTGGGCGGCGGCATGGCGGTGCAGCGCGCGGTGGCGGAACAGTGGAAGAAGGTCACGGGCCGGCCCATCGTCGAAGCCTATGGCCTGACCGAGACTTCCCCCGCCGCCTGCATCAATCCGCTGGACCTCAAGGACTACAACGGCAGCATCGGCCTGCCCATCCCTTCCACCCAGCTCTCCATCCGCGATGACGACGGCAAGGAACTGGGCGTGGGCGAGGTGGGCGAGCTCTGCTTCAAGGGTCCGCAGGTGACCCGCGGCTACTGGAACCAGCCCGCCGAGACCGCCAAGGTGCTCTCGCCGGATGGCTGGCTGCGCACCGGCGACATGGGCCGCGTGGACGAGAGCGGCTTCGTCACCATCGTGGACCGCAAGAAGGACATGATCCTGGTGTCGGGCTTCAACGTGTACCCAAACGAGGTGGAGGACGTGGCCATGATGCATCCGGGGGTGCGCGAATGCGCCGCCGTCGGCGTGCCGGACGTGCACTCGGGCGAGGTGGTGAAGCTGTTCGTGGTGCGCAAGGACCCGAACCTCACGGCCGAGGAGCTCATCGCCCACTGCCACAAGTACCTGACGGGCTACAAAGTGCCGAAGCACATCGAGTTCCGTAACGACCTGCCGAAATCGAATGTCGGCAAGATACTTCGTCGGGAACTGCGCCCCAAAGCTTGAGCCCTACCGAACTTCCCATCGGCATCTTTGACTCCGGGGTCGGCGGCCTGACCGTCCTCAAGGCCCTGCGCGCGCGCCTGCCTGGGGAAGACTTCCTCTATCTCGGGGATACCGCGCGCCTGCCCTACGGCACCAAGGGTCCCGAGACCGTGAGCCGCTACGCGGTGCAGGCGGCGGGTCACCTGGTGCAGCGCGGCATCAAGCTCCTGGTGGTGGCTTGCAACACCGCTTCCGCCGTGGCTATGCCGGTCTTGAGCGCCGAGTTTGCGCCGCTGCCGGTGGTGGGCGTAGTGGAGCCGACGGCCGCGACAGCGGCCACGATATCCAAGTTCGGCCACATCGCGGTGCTCGCCACCGAGAGCACCGTGCAAGGCGGCGCCTATGAGCGCGCCATCCTGGCGCGCCGCCCCGATGCCCATGTGTTCTCCCAGGCCTGTTCCCTGTTCGTGGCGCTGGCGGAGGAGGGTTGGGTGCAGGGTCCGCTGGTGGAGTCGGTGGTGAAGGAATACCTCACGCCGCTGCGCCAGGAGAAGAAACTCGAGGGCCTCGATACCCTGGTGTTGGGCTGCACCCATTTCCCGCTGCTGAAGGATGCCATCGGCCGCGTGGCCGGGTCCGAGGTGAAGCTCGTGGATTCCGGCGAGACCGTGGCGACGGCGGTGGAGCAGCGGCTGGGGCATGCACGGCGCAATGGCCGTAACGGCACGGTGCGCTACCTTGCCACCGACGGCCCCGAGCGCTTCGCGCGCGTCGGCAGCCGCTTCCTCGGTGAGGCGCTCACGCCCGCCGATGTCGAGATCGTGGACCTCTGAAAGAAAACGCCCCGCTGCTTGCCGGCGGGGCGTTCTGAATCTAGCTTTTCTTAGTTTCTAGA
>DASXYJ010000259.1:0-11259 GCA_036502565.1 Gammaproteobacteria bacterium | reverse complement strand
TAGCGGCCCTGTCCATCCACCGCATACAGGAGCTTGCTGTGGCCCATGAAGGCCTTGGCGTTCTGCTGCGGGACTTCTTCCTTCTTCATGTTCAGCTCCCGCCGGGCCCGACGGCCGTGAGGTGGATCCAGGCGGTGCTGAAGCGCCCGCTCTCCGGCACGTAGCAGAGGATGCGGTCACCGGCCTTGAGCTTCCCGGAGTGGAACAGTTCCTCCAGGATGATGTAGATGGAGGCGGCGCCGGTGTTGCCCTTATGGTAGAGGTTGGTGAACCAGCGTTCCTGCGGGATGTCGAAGCCCGCCTTCAGCATGTGCTCGTACACCTTGTCGCGGAAGTAGTGCGAGGAGTAGTGGGGCACGAACCAGGTGATGTCTTTCGGATCCAGCGCTTTCAGCTGCGGGATCTCCTGCAGCGGGCGCTGCACGGTGTAGGGCATCACGTGTTCGTTCAGCTGCTTCACGTCCTGCTTGAGGGTGAACACCGAGCGCTCGGCCCACTGCTTGGGCTCGTAGCTGGGCCAGCCCTTGAGGCTGCCGTCCTCCTGCTTCTCCGAGCCGCCGTACATGCAGGCCGGCTGCTCGTTGGCGTAGGTGCGACCCACGATCCAGTCCAGGCGCAGCGATAGTCCGTGGTCGGACGGCGTGGGCTGCACCAGCGCCGCACCGGCGCCGTCCGAGAGCATCCAGCGGATGAAGTCCTTCTGGAAGGCCACGATGCCGTCGCCCTCCAGCGCCGCGATCTGCGCGTCGGTCTCGGGCTCGAAGTTGCGGGCATGCATCACCGAGGACGGGGTCTCGGAGCCGGCGCTCACGGCGTTGTGGAACTCGCCGCTCTTCACGCCCAGCATCGCGTACTTGAGCGCAGCGGTGCTGCTGATGCATACGCCGGAGGTGAAGATGTTTTCGCAGGGTGGGATGCCGAGCTCGCCGTGCACCATGTTGGTGTGGCTCGGCACTAGCTGGTCGGCGAAGGTGGTGCCGCAGGCCAGGAGGTCGATGTGATCCAGCTTGAAGCGGCCGTTGGCGAGCTTGCGGATGGCCGCGGCGGTGAGCTGGGCGTTGCTATGGGTGATGCGGCCGGTGCCCGGCTCCATGGCGTAGTGGCGGGTCTTGATGCCGTTGGAGCGCAGGATGATGCGGCGCGCCCGCGAGGGCTTGCCGTTGATCATGCCCAGCACTTCTTCCATCCGCTCGTTCTCGATGGGGGCGTTGGGCAGGTAGGCTGCTATTTCTGTGATGTAAGCCTTGCCGGTCATGGTGTCCTAGGTATTCATTCGCCCGAAGGCTGGCTGAAGTAGGCCTGTTGCGCCGCGATGCGGCCGCGCATCAGCGGCGCGGTGAGGGTCTTCAGCAGCATGCTCAGGGGCAGCACGGTGATGAGCAACGCGACCAGGAACAATATATAGATGAGCACCACCGGCTTGCGCTGCCAGGCGCCCTGGGGGCCAAGCAGGCGCAGCAGCGCGCCCCAGGCCAGGAAGCTGCGGCGCGCCGCCTTCTCGGTGGTGATGAGGCGGGTGTTGACCTTGACCGCGCCGAGCCCCTGCAGCAGCGAGGCGTCCAGCGCCTCCCGGCGCCCGAGCACCGCCGCGATGCGCTCGCCGAAGCGGCGGCTGGCCTTGATCTGTTCCGGCTTCACGCCGGCACGGGGGATGAGGCCTCCCAACAGGGGGCCGCGCTTGCCGGTCATCATCCAGATGGGCGTGGCCAAGAGGCTGCCGACGCTGCCGCCCTCGTCGATCAACACGACATTGCCTATCAGCCGCGCGCCGGCGGCGGCCAGCAGTTCCTTGACCCGTTCCTGGGCCATCAGCCACATGTCGCGGCAGGCGATCACCGTCACCACCGGCGCATCCTTGAGCAGGGCCCGGACCCCCGCATCCTTGAGGAAGGCCGCGGTCGGACCCGAGGGCGACAGGAACCACACCTGGTAACCCAGGATCACCAGGTCGAAGCGCCCGGCGGGCAGGCCGAGCGGCTCCAGCTCCGGCGAGTCGAGGTAGATGGTCTCGGGGAAAGTGTCGAAGAAGCGCAGTATCGGCCACGGGAACGGATAGGGCCTGCGCGGACGCAGCACCACCTCATGCAGTTCGATGTCGCCGGATTCCGCCAGGGGGGCGCTGAGGTTACGTATGACGTCGCTCAACTGCCCGCTGGGAGAGGAATAGTGGACGACCAGTACCCGCAGCCTTGGATTGTCCATCACATCACGCAAGAGAGCCCCTGCGCCTAGGATACCGCAAATGTCCCGGTGACGAGTCTCGCGACCGGCGCGGCTTGCAACGGCGGGGGCGCTGCCGTAGCCTGCCGTGAACCATATTTTCGGGCCGCACGCCCCTACTAGACGTGCCCCGAGGGGAAAACCGATGTCTGAGATCGAGAGCTGCGACGTATTGGTGATCGGCGGCGGTCCCGGCGGCAGCACCGCCGCGGCGCTGCTGGCCCGCAAGGGCCACAAGGTCATCCAGCTGGAGAAGGACCACCATCCGCGCTTCCATATCGGCGAGTCGCTGTTGCCCATGAACATGCCTGTGTTCGAGCGCCTCGGCGTGATGGACAAGCTCAAGGCCATCGGCGTGTTCAAGCCCGGCGCCGACTTCGAGGCGCGCAACGAGCGCGGCTACAACACCTATCTCTTCGCCCGCGCGCTCGGCAGCAGCCCGCCCAACGCCTACCAAGTGTGGCGCCAGGACTTCGACAAGATGCTGTTCGACCACGCCAGGGAGCTCGGTGCCGACAGCCGCGAGGGCCACGAGGTCACCGCCGTGGAGCAGCGCGGCCCCCGCGACAGCCTCATCGACGTAAAGACCGACCAGGGCAAGAGCTACCAGGTCCAGGCCAAGTACCTGCTGGATGCCAGCGGCCGCGACTCCTTCCTCGCCAGCAAGAAGAAGATCCGTAAGAAGAACCCGCTGCACCAGAGCGCGGCCATCTTCGGCCACTTCAGGAACGCCGAGTTCCGCCCCGGCACCGACAAGGGCAACATCAGCATCTACAACTTCGAATACGGCTGGATGTGGATGATCCCGCTGCCCAACGACGTGATGAGCGTGGGCGCGGTATGCCGTCCCGACTACCTGAAGCAGCGCCGCGGCCGCACCAAGGAGTTCCTGTTCGACACGCTCAAGGGCAACCGCGCGCTGTGGCAGCGCATGGAGAAGGCCGAGCTGATCGACGACGAGGTGCGCGTCACCGGCAACTACTCCTACGACGCCGACACCATCGGCGGCCGGGGCTGGATGCTGGTGGGCGACGCCTTCGTGTTCCTGGACCCGGTGTTCTCCTCGGGCGTGTACCTCGCCACCTCCGGCGCCGAGCAGACCGTGGCGCTGGTGGACGAGGCCCTGGCCCACCCCGAGCGCGAGCTGCGCCTGCAGCGCAAGCTGGAGAAGCGCCTGCGCAGCGGCATGCGCCGCTTCGCCTTCTTCATCTACCGCTTCAACTCGCCGGTGATGCAGCACCTGTTCCAGAACCCGCGCAACACGTGGCAGATCGAGCAGGGCGTGATCTCCATGCTGGCGGGGGACCTGTTCGATTCCTGGCAGGTGCGGCTGCGCCTGTACCTGTTCCGCGTCATCTACACCGTGAGCGCCCTGCGCAGCTGGAAGGCCTTCTACCGGGAGCATCGCTATCGCCTGATGCAGGCACGCGCGCAGTTCACCGGCGGTAACACGCCTGTAGACAAGACTTGATGGGAATCTGACCGCGGTGCGGGATGCAGCGCGGGCCGGAGATGAAAATCCAGAAGTGGATTTTTCAGCTAGATCAGTGTTCGCCGCTTCCTTCTTACAGCATCCCGCCGTTGATGCTGAGCACCTGGCGGGTGACGTAGGCAGCGGGTTCCGAGAACAGGTAGGCCACCATGGCCGCGACTTCGTCAGGCGTGCCGGCTCTCCCTAAAGGAATCTGCTTCAGGATCTCCTCCAGCGGCAGGTGCTCGCCGGTCATGTCGGTCTCGATTAAGCCCGGCGCCACGCAGTTCACGGTGATCTTCCGCGAGGCCAGTTCGATGGCCAGCGCCTTGCTGGCGCCGATGAGGCCGGCCTTGGCGGCGCTGTAGTTGGTCTGGCCGCGGTTGCCCATGATCCCGGACACCGAGGCGATGGTGACGATGCGTCCGCCGTCGCGCAGCCGCACCAGCGGCATCACCAGCGGGTTCAGCACGTTGTAGAAGCCGCCCAGGTTGGTGTCCAGCACCTTGTCCCAGTCCGCGCCCGAGAGCGCGGCGAAGGTGTTGTCCTGGGTCACGCCGGCGTTGCAGACCACGCCCCAGAACGCGCCCTGCGACTCGACCTCGCCCTCCAGCGCCTGGCGCGCGCCGTCCCTGTCCGTGAGGTCGAAACCCAGGGTGCGAGCGCCACCCAATTCCTTCGCCAATGCTCCTGCCTTGGCGGCGTTGCGGTGGTAGTGCAGGCAGAGCGGGAAGTCCATGCCGTGCAGGGCCCGCGCGATGGCAGCGCCGATGCCGCCGCTCGCTCCCGTCACCAGCACGCGTCGTGGTTTGCTCATGGTTTGGGCATGTCCTTATCGTCCACCTGCACGATGATGAGCGTGGCCCTGGCCAGCTCCTTGCCGTCGGAAGTTATGCTGCAGACACAGGCCGCGACCCCGCTCTCGTCCTCGCCGAACTCCCGGCGCGCCTCCACGTCCAGCTCGCTGCCTTCCGCGAACCAGCCGACGCTGGCTTCATAGCGGCGCGTGCCCAGCAGCATGCCTTTCTTGGGCGGGTTTTGCGAGCGGCGCGCGATGAGTCCCGCGTGCGCCGCGACGGCCTGGGCCATGAGCTCGATGCCCACCCATACCGGCACGCCGCGGCCGGGCTCGAAGTAAGGATTCGCCGGCGTGATGCGCAGCCGCGCGCGCAGCGAATCCGCTCGTTGTTCCAGCACCGCATCCAGCAGCACCGCGGGACCCGCGTGCGGCAGCAGTTCGGCGATGGGCGGATACGCCTGCATCAGTTGCCCAGCACCAGGCAGGCGTTGTTGCCGCCGAAGGCGAAGGAGTTGCTGGCGACCACGCGGCAGGGGGTGGTGGCGTAGCCCACGCTGCACAGGTTCACCCGCGCCAGGGCCGGATCCGCGATGCCGTCCCACACATGCGGCGGCAGCAGCGCGCTGCGATCATCGGTGAGCAGGGTCCAGCAGAAGGCCGCCTCGGTGGCGCCGGCGGCGCCAAGGGTGTGGCCCACCAACGGCTTGGTGGAACTGCAGGGCACCTCGGGGCCCAGCACCCGGTTCACCACCATGTTCTCCATCTGGTCGTTCTGCTGGGTGCCGGTGCCGTGCAGGTTCAGGTAGTCGACGCGCGTGGCGCCCGCCTCGTGCAGCGCCTGGCGCATCGCCAGCTCTGCGCCGCGCCCTTCAGGGTCGGGGCCGGAGATGTGATAGGCGTCGGAAGACTCGCCGATGCCCAGCAAGGCCACCGAGCCCGGCTCGCGGCTCATGAGGAACAGCGCCGCGCCCTCGCCGATGTTGATGCCGTCGCGGTTCTTGCTGGAGGGGTTGCAGAGACCCTGGGACACGGATTCCAGCGCGCCGAAACCGTTGGGGGTGAGTCGGCACAGGGAATCCACGCCGCCCACGATCACCGCGTCGCAGAGCCCATTCAGGATCAAGCGCCGCGCCGAGGAGAAGGCCTTGGCGCTGGAGGTACAGGCGGTCGACACGGTCCAACACGGCCCCTTCACCTTGAGCAGGCAGCGCAGGTATTCGCTGGGGCTGCTGATCTCCTGCTGGCGGTAGTCGTACTCCGCCGGGAAGCGGCCTTGCCGGTCGAACATCGCCAGGGCCCGCTCACCTTCGCCGATGCCGGAGGTGCTGGTGCCGAGCACGATGCCGACGCGCTTCGGACCGTGGGCCGAGAGCGCCGCCTCGACGCCGAGGCGGATCTGGGCGAGAGCGGCGTTGAGCAGCCGGTTGTTGCGGGATTCGAAGGCAGCGAAGCCGGCGGCCAGTTCCGGCAGCGGCGTGCCCACGGTGCCGGCGCGCACCGCGCGCCCCACGATCAGGTCCTCGCGCCGGCGCATGCCGTCGGTGGAACCCGCCAGCAGGCCCTCCCGCACCGCGGCGGGATCGGCGCCCAGCGCGTTGATGATGCCGAGGGCGTTGAGATAGACGCGGTTCACGGCTTACCCGTCTCCAATGGTTTCATGCTCACCGAGATGTTGAGGGGCGGGATGTCCAGTTCCAAGGGCGCTTCCGGCAGCGGTCCCTTGCCCCGCTCGATGTGCACTATGGCATGGCCGTGCTCCGAGATATCGCGCACCTCGCCCGTGGCGGTCTCGCTCACCGTCAGGTCCAGGCCATGCAGGCGGGGCTTGAGGGCCGCCGGGTCCGCCAGCGCCAGTTCCAGCATCACCACCAGGGTGTCGGCGTGCAGCTCCGGGTCGTCCGGCTGGGCCTGGATGGCGTGGCCGTCATAGCTCAGGGTGAAGAGCCCGGTGCCGAACAGGCTGGAGCCCGCCAGCCTCAGGGTCTGGTCATCTATATGGAGCTGGCCCATGAAACTGTCCGGCTGGCCGTCCCGGGTCACGGTCACCATGTGCACCGCGTCCAGCTTCGGCAGGTCCGCGGGCGGCAAGAGGCAGACCTGGCCGTCGCGGCCGAAGCGCTGGCAGTCCGGCAGGAGCGGCGTGGCGCAGCCGGCCAGCAGCACCAGCAGTGTGACGAGGCCGAGCTTCTTCATGCTTTCTCTCCCGTGGGCGGCAGGGACAGGGGTGCGCTGAGATAGCTCGCCAGGATGCCCGCCAGGGTGGTGATGCCGAACACGTGCAGGGCCGGGATGCTGCTCACCGCCAAGAGGCCGAAGGAGAACACCATGGTCATGGCCGAGAGGCTCACCGCCAGCGCCGGGGAGCGCCGCGCCGCGCCGCCTTCCCGCAGGAACACAGCGTAATCACGGCCCAAGCCCAGGATGAGGATCAGTGCCACCACCACGAAGAGGTTGATGGGCTCGCCCAGCCAGCCCAGTACTCCGAGCGTCACGCCCAGGGACAAGAGCGGCGGATACAGCATGCGCAGCGCTTCGCGCCGGCCGTAGCGCCACACCAGCAGCGCCGAGATCAGCAGATAACCGATGATCACCAGCCAGGTGGCGCGGATGCGGATGCGCTCGAAGGTGGCGGCGATCCTGCCGAGGGGATCCACGAACATCACGCCGGGCACTGCCGCGGCGTAGCCCTGCAGGCTCGCCACCGGGATGTCGTGGCCGCCGGTGACGGTGGAGAGCAGCGCGGTCTTGCCGGCGTCGGCGATGCGGAAGGTCTTGAGATCCGGCGCGGCGCCAAGAAGTTCCGCGTCGGTGATGACGCCGTGATCCGCGGTTTGCCAGTCCGCGCGGCTGCGGTCCGCGAGGGAGGCTGGCAGGCCGAACTGGGTGAAGGCGCGGCGCAGGGCCTCCGGATCGCTGAACACCTGCTGCCAGGCGGCGAGGCTCGCGCCCTGGCGCGCCGCGGAAGGCAGGAAGCGCGAGAGCCCCAGAGTCGCGAGCTGCGGCGCATCGCTGCTGATGCGGGCGAACAATGCTTCTTCCTGTTCCAGCGCCGGTTGCAGTCCGCCCGATTCCGCCAGGAAGAACCCGGGTGGGGGTATCTGCCCCAGGGTGCTGCGGATGTCGGCGTCGGTCTGCAGCATGTCCGCCGGCAGGTTCTGCAGGCCGCGCACATCATCGCTGGTATGCAACAGGAACCAGCCGGGCAGGCACAGCGCCAGCACCACCACCGGTAACACCAGGCGCCAGCGGGAAGCACGGCAGGCGGCCTGGATGAAGCGTTGCGGCCACAGCACCGCTGCGTGCACCGGTACCTGCGGGATTTCCGTGAGGCTCACCGGAAAGATCAGCACCACCATCAGGCCCGCTTCCGCGAGGCCCGCCACCGAGAACACCGCGAACTGGGTCAGTGCCGGGAAGCCCGCCAGTAGCAGGAAGCCGAAGGCCACGATGCCGGTGGCGAGACCCATGTAGAGGCCTGGCCGCACCGCGCGCATCACCGACTGGGGCGCGCCCTCGCCGAACCAGTACTCGGCGAAGTACAGGAACGCATAGTCGATGGCGATGCCGATGAGGGTGGTGCCGAACACCAGGGTGATGACCTGGATGCTGCCGAAGCACAGGATCACCGCTGCGGTGGCGGCCAGCACGCTGGCGACGAGTTGCGCACCCGCCAGCACGTGGGGCGCGAAGCTGCGGAACACATGCGCGATGAGCAGCATGATCAAGAGCGTCGAGGCGAGGCTCAGCCAGATGCTCTCGGTCTTGGCGGCGTGCTGCGCCGCGTCGGCGAACAGTGGCGCGCCGGTGGCGGCGAAGCCGCAGCTCGGACAGACCTTGGCGGCGGCCTCGCGCGCCGCCTGCACGGCTTGCGCCGCCTGATGGCTGCCCTCGGCGAAGGCGGCGGCGCCCACTTCGGTACGCACTAGGTACCAGCGCTTGCCGTCCTTCAGGGCCGAGAAGAACACGCCATCCGGCAGGAAGCCGGGATAAGGGCGCGGCAACGCGCCCAGGAATGCCGAGAGATGTCCGCCGGGGTCGCTGCCGAAGGCGTCCACCATGCCGGCGGGGCTCGCCAGCGACACCGCCACGTCGGTGGCCAGGGCCTTCGCGCCGCCGGCTTGCAGACGCTTGGCGGCGGCGTCATCCAACAGCGCGTAGCGATGCTTCTGGTAGATCGCCAGCAGTTGATTCAGGGACTGGCTGCTGTCGTCGGTCTTCAGTCCCTGGGCTGCGGCTGCATCCACTGCGGCCTGGGCTGCGGCGCGGGTGGCAGGCACATCGTCACCGCTCACCAGGATCAGCACCTCGTCGACGAAGGCATCGCGGGTCTGCTGGGTGGCGGCGGCGATTGCAGGCGAATCGTGCTGCGGCGGCAGCATGGCCAGGATGTCGGTGTCGACGATGCGGTGCACGTCGAGGCGCGTCGCCGCGGCACCGCATAGGAGGCCCAGCGATACCAGCCAGAGCGCCCAGCGGGCATTGCGGGATAGCGGACTCACGGAGCGGTGGGCGTGAAGCGGATGTCCATATGGCCGCCGGAGGTCTCGAAGATCTCCAGATGCTGCGGCCGCCCGGGCGCGGACTCCGTGACCTCGATGCGTTTGATGGCGTTGGCGATGGCGCCGGCCTTCGGGCTGAGGGTCATCTGGTCACCGGTGCCGGCGGGCTTGGATTCCACGTTGAAATAGCTCTCCAGCTCACGGCGGTCGCCGGACAGGGCGCTGATGAAGATGTGCTCCACCGCCGCCAGCCAGGGAGTCTGCTCCGGGTCCAGGTCGCGCTTGCTGCCGTCCGGCAGTTCCTCGTGGGCCTGCTTGCCGTTCATCTCGAAGACGTAGTGATAGGGCTGGGTGATCTCCCAATGGAAACCTTTCGCCTTGTCGTAGCTCATGTTGCCGTGGCTCACCAACGGCGTACTGAAACCCTGCACCTCGCGGGTCTGCACGAAGCTCGCGGAGAAGCTAGCGGGCGGCAGCGCCGGGGTGGCGGCCAGCGCGGAGCCGGCGGCGAACAGCAGGGTGGTCAGGGTCAGGCGCTTCTTCATAGGTAGTCCTTGAGTCTCTGCGATAGCGCGGGCGGGCAGACCAGCTGCAGCTCACCGGTCTTCATCTCAATGGCGCACTGGATGGTGTAACCGGTGGTGAGGCGCTTGCCACTGGCTTTGTCGTTGACCTGATAATCCAGCTTGAGGCGGTTCTCCCACTCCGTGAGACCCGCCTGCACGCTGACGACCTGGCCATAGCGCAGCGGCTGGATGAAACGCACGTGGGCTTCGATGAGCGGCCAGGAGTAGCCAGAGGCCTTCATGGCCGGGTAGTCGTAGCCGATGTGGCGCAGCAGCTTCACCCGCGCCGCCTCGAAATAGCGGAAGTAGTTGCCGTGCCAGGCGATGTCCATGGGATCCAGGTCCTGGAACGGGACCTCGATCTCCGCCTCGGCGGTGAGCACGGCGCCGCGCATCAGAGCTTACTCGTAGAGCGCCCAGCGGCGGGCGCCGATGGCGGCATAGAGGGCGCGCAGCTCGTGCTCCAGGGGTCGGTCCTCTTCCACGAAGGGACAGATACCGAACACGTCGTCGTGCATGGCGCTGATGGCCGGCTGCATGTGTGCGGGCCTGCGAGCGCCTTTGCGGCGGCGGATCTCCAGGGCCTGGGACGCGGCGGCGAGGCAGGCGGCCGCCACCTGCTCGGTCAGCTCCAGCACGCGGATGCAATCGCGCGCGGCGATGGTGCCCATGCTCACCTTGTCCTGATTGTGGCACTCGGTGGAGCGGGAGAACACGCTGGCCGGCATGGTGAGCTTGAGGGCTTCCGCGGTCCAGGCCGATACCGCGATCTGTACCGCCTTGAAGCCGTGGTTTAGAGGAGCGCGCTCGCCCTCGGCGCCCGAGAGGTTGCTGGGCAAGCCGTTGTTGAAGCGCGTGTCCACCAAGAGCGCCAGCTGCCGGTCCAGGAGGTCGGCCACGTTGGCCACCACGTTCTTCAGGCTGTCGGCGACGAAGGCGACGTGGCCGCCGTAGAAGTGGCCGCCGTGATAGATGTCGCCGGTGTCCGGGTCGATGATGGGGTTGTCGTTGGCGCTGTTGAGCTCATTCTCCAGGTCCCGGCGCATCCAGGGCAGCGCGTCGCCCAGCACGCCGATCACGTGCGGCGAGCAGCGGATGGAATAGCGATCCTGGATGCGGATCGGGCTCTCCCGCTCCGAGGCGCCCATGTCGCCGAATATCCGTGCCGCCACCTGTTGCTGGCCGGCATGGGACTTCACGGCGAAGAGGCCCGGCGCGAAGTGCTTGGGGTTGCTGCCGAGGGCGATGCTCACCATGGAGGTGATGCGGGTGGACAGCCGCAGCAGGTACTCGGCCCGCTCCCAGCCCAGGCAGGCGAGCGCGGTCATGACCGAGGTGCCGTTCATGAGCGCCAGGCCTTCCTTGGGCGCCAGGGTGATGGGTGTCATGCCGCTGGCCTTGAGGGCTTCGGCGGCCGTCATCTCCCGGCCCTGATGCATGACCTGGCGGTCACCCACCAGCGCGGAGGCCACATAGGAGAGCGGAGTCAGGTCGCCGCTGGCGCCCACCGAGCCCTCTTCCGGGATCAAGGGCGCGATGCGGTGGCGGATCAGTCCTTCCAGCTGGGTCAGCACCACCGGGCGCACGCCGGAGAAGCCGGCGGCCAGCGAGTTCATGCGCGTCACCAGGATGGCGACGGTGGTGGGTTCGTCGAAATAGTCGCCCATGCCGCAGCCGTGGTAGCGCACCAGGTGCGCCGGCAGC
>DASXYJ010000258.1:0-13521 GCA_036502565.1 Gammaproteobacteria bacterium | reverse complement strand
CGCCACCAATGCGGCCATCGCCGTGGCCTTCGCCAGCTACCTCGTCACCTTCATCCCATCGCTCGGTACGAACCCGGTGAACGGCACCTTGGCGGCACTCGCTGCCACCTGGGTGCTGACCGGCATCAACATCCTGGGCGTGAAGGCCGCCGGCCGCCTGCAGCTCATCACCGTGATCCTGAAGCTCACGCCGCTGGTGGTGCTGGCGGTGTTCGGCCTCAGCCACTTCAGCGGCGCCACCTTCAACTCCGGTCATACCACCGAGGGCCCGCTCTCGGCCATCAACTCCACTGCGGCACTCGCCATGTGGGCCTTCCTCGGTCTCGAGTGCGCCACGATACCGGCGGACCACGTGAAGGACCCGGAGAAGACCATCCCCCGCGCCACCATGCTCGGCACGGTGATCGCCGGCGTGTTCTACATCGTCTGCACCTCGGTGGTGATGGGCATCATCCCCGCCGACGTGCTGGCCAAGTCCAATGCGCCCTTCGCCGATGCGGCGGCGCTCTTGTGGGGCGGCTGGGCCGGCAAGCTCATCGCCGCCACTGCGCTCATCTCCTGCTTCGGCGCCTTGAACGGCTGGATCCTCATGCAGGGCCAGTTGCCGCAGGCGGTGGCCAACAACGGCCTGTTTCCCAAGGTGCTGGCCAAGGAATCGAAGTTCGGCACGCCGGTGGTGGCGCTGGTGATCTCCAGCCTCATCGCCAGCGGCCTCTTGCTCATGAGCTACATCGGCAGCACCTTGAACGGCGGCCTGGGCCAGGCGCTGGTGCAGATGTTCAACATCCTGATCCTCATCACCACCTTCTTCACCTTGGTGCCTTACATGCTGTGCGCGCTGGCGGACATCGTGCTGAGCCGTCGCGACAAGCGTCCCAGCAACCTACGCACCTGGGACGTGGTGATCGCCGGTGCGGCCTTCGTGTTCGGCATCTGGGCCTGCTACGGCACCGGCAAGGACTCGCTGTTCTACGGCACACTGATGCTGCTGGCTGGCCTGCCGCTCTACGTATGGCAGACCGGCAAGGCCAAGACCGCGAAGGCGTGAGCTGCTGCCCGGGCTGCGGCGCGGAGTTCCCGGAGCGGGATGGGCCCGTCCACCGGTACATGGAATCGAGCCCGGCCTGCTGGGCCGCCTACGGTGAAGTGCTGGCCCGGGAATACTCGGATCCCGCCTACTTCCAGGTGCACCGCCTGAGCGTCGATGCTTACGCGGTGCAGCATCCTGGCAAGCCTTCGCCTCAGACGACCCAATCCGTCGCCGTGCATCTGATACGGCTCTGCCTGTTGTTGGAACGCGATCTGCCCATGGAGCGGGCCAACGAGGCCATGTTGAAAGCGAGCGAACAAGAGCAGCAGTTCGCCTGGCTCACGCCGCCCGAGTCATTGGGTGCGGTGACAGTGGCGGACGTGTGGAAAGCCGAAGCGCTGGAGGCCCATGTGGCCGCGGTGCGGCGCTGGGCTGAGTCGGTGTGGCAGGCCTGGGCGCCACACCACGCGACTGTGAAGAGTTGGATCCCGGCGGATTACTAAATCGCGTCCCTATACGCGGCGCGAACGACTTCTTGGAAATGATGCACGCCGGATTCACGCTTAGGTGAGAGCCGGCCGGCTGTGTACACGCCCGAAGCTAGCCCCTTCTGCACCCGCTCGCAGATACCGATGTCTTCCTTCTGCACTTCATCGCTGAAGGCGAAGTCCTCGGCGATCATCTTCTTCGCCGCGGCGGATTCGAGATCTGTATAAAAGTAGTCGAACAGCACCCGGCAGCGACCCGCTGCCAGTGGGACCACGCGGTTGGTCTGCAAGCGGCCTGGCAGGATGTTCAACATCATGTTGGGGTAGATGAAGTAGTAGTGGGCCTCGCCCGCGGTGTAGGGCCCCTGCTCCCCGTCCAGCGGACTCTGCTGATAGGAATACCACTCTGCGAGATTGGTGGTGTATTGCCGATAATCCAGCAGCTTGTTCAGCCCCGGATGCACGTGGGGCAGGTGGTAGCCCTCGAGATAGTTGTCCACGTAAGCCTTCCAGTCGGACCCCACGTCGTAGGCGATGGAGGAATGGAAGCGGAACTGCTTGAGATCGATGGGCTGGATACGTTCGCGGATGCCGCCGAACACGGCATCGAACGCGGGAGCTTCGCCCACCGCGGCGAAGACCAGCCCTTCCCACTCGGCGACTTTGATCCCATCCAGGTGGATGCAGCTGATGTCGAAGTCCTTGGCGAGCTGCATCTCGTGGGCGGCGCGCAGCTGGCCATCCAGCTTGTAGGTCCAACCGTGGTATTTGCACTGCAGCTGGTGAGCGTTGCCATCGCTCAGGGCCAACGGCCCGGCACGATGCTTGCAGACGTTGAAGAAGCCCCGCAGTGTCCCTTCTTCCCCGCGTACCAGGATGATGGGCTTGCCGGCGATCTCGGAGACCACATGGTCGCCGGCATTGGCGAGCTTCTCCGCGCCACAGATGAGCTGCCAGCTACGGGCGAAGATCGCCCGCGCATCCAGGGCATGGAAGGCGGGATCTGCATACATGTAACCCGGCAGCGTGGTGGCCTGATCCAGCGGTCTCGCGGCGCAGTCCGCCGCCACGAGACTAGGTGGAGCCTGAGATTTCACTTAACTAATCCTTCGATGAAAGCCTTCGGTGATCCACATTCAGGCGCGGTTTTTTGCCAGGCGGCATCGTCCATGATCAATCTCGATGTGACCGTGGGGAACACCTGCCCGGCAGCGCGGAACCCCTGTTCCTGTAGATAGATTGCACGCAGCATGTTTGGGATCTTTTTCCAGTTGCAGCCTGAGAGTGCGAAACGCCCAACAAGATCATTGAGACTTTCGAAGTGGAAGGCATAACCTTGTGCATCAATTCTGGTTAAGTCCATATCCGAAGGTACATATAGATTGATGGTCTTACCGTCCCAGACGGAACTACTCACCGTGACCGTGGCGATAGGATCCAAGGGATCATTGTTCACACCCCGCCAATCGTAACCAGGCTTGAACAGGATCAGCGTCGGATTCACACCCCGCATATCACAGGAGCTAGAGATCGGCCCCCAGCCGGGTATATGAAATTGGCCGTCGCCATCAGTCACGGCCTCCTCGACATCGATCGCGCCGCAGCCGAAGGAGTGGCCCGTGAAACTGCCGTTGTGCAGTTCCCAGAATGCCATTACCACGACCCCGGCCAGGGGCTTACCCGTGTTGCCGTCCACCACCCATGCCGTCACTGGCTCTGAAGAGAGCATGGTCGAGCAGCCGCTCAAAAAAAATGAATGAAAGCCCGAGGAAGGCGGATGGCAGTACGCGAGGCCTCATCCGCCCACTGCCGGCTGGACGACTGCCGCAGGTTCAAGATGCCCGGGGCGCGTGGTGCGCCAGGCGATGAAGGCCGCGCACATCAGGAACAGTGCTGCCAGCAGGAACGGCGCGCCGGGGATGCCCCAGGCGGCGTAGCTGCCGATGGCGATGGCGAAACTCTGGGTGAAGAGCCCGGGACCGATGCAGCTGGCGATGCCCATGATGCTGGAGAGCGCTCCCTGCAACTGGCCCTGCTCGTGGGGTTCCACGAGATGGGTCATGATGCCCTGGGCGGAAGGGTTGGCGATGCCCCACATGGACATGATGGGGACCCCTAAGCAATACCAGAAGCCGTTGGGCGCGACGCCGTAGATGGCGAAGCCCGCGGCGCCGAACATCAGCCCGAGCGCCAGCGCCCGACGCTCGCCGATGCGGCGCACGATGGGCTTCACCAGGAAACCCTGCACCACCACCGCGCAGGCACCCACGCCCATGAGCATGTAGCCCACGTACAAGGCATCCCAGTGATAGCGATAGGCCATGTACAGCACCGCGGTGCTGGGCAGCACGGCGTGGGCCAGGTTCATGAGGAACTGGGAGGTGGCGAGGCCCGCCAGCATGGGATGCGAGCGCAGCAGCACCAGCGCGCCGACCGGGTTGGCCCGCTTCCAGGAGAAGGGCGCGCGCTTATCCCGAGCCAGGGATTCCGGCAGCACGAAGAAGCCGTAGGTGGCGTTGACCAGGGCCAGGCCCGCCGCCACCCAGAACGGCAGCCGCGGCGAGATGTGCCCCAGCACCCCGCCCACGAACGGTCCCAGCACGAAGCCGATGCCGAACGCGGCGCCGATGAGGCCGAAGGCGGCGGCGCGCTTCTCCTTGGGCGTGACGTCGGCGATGTAGGCGCCGGCGGTACTGATGCTGGCGGCGCAGATGCCGGAGATGATGCGGCCCGCGAACAGCCAGTACAGGTTCGGCGCCACCGCCATGAGCAGGAAGTCGAGCCCGAGACCGGTGCAGGAGATGAGGATCACGGTGCGGCGGCCGAAGCGGTCGGAGAGCGCGCCCTGGATGGGCGAGAACAGGAACTGCATGAGCGCCCAGCCGGTGCCGAACAGGCCGTAGATCTCGGCGGTGCGCACCGCGTCGCCCTTCAGGAAGTCCTGGACCAGCAGCGGCAGCACCGGGATGATCATGCCGAAGGCCAGCATGTCGATGACCACGGTGATGAGGATGAAGGCGATGGTGGCTTTTCGGTTTTTCACGGGACCCCTCGCAGACAGGGACCCATCTTATCCCGGCGCCCGGGACGCGTCTGCTAGCTGCTGATCTCGTCGTAGCCCCGGCCCAGGAACTGCAATATGCAGACGCCATGGCCGAAGGGGTCGGCGAGCACCGCGATACGGCCCCACTTGTGGGTACGTATCTCCCCTTCCAGCCGGGCGCCGGCGGTCACCGCCCGCTGTACCGCGGCTTCCACGTCCGGCACCACGAAATCCAGGTGCACCGGCGTCCAGTGGCGGTCATAGTCGCGGCGCTGCGGGATGCCCTTCGCCGCCGGGGTGCCCCTGGCCTTCTGCAGCAGGTAGATGGATGAGCTGACGCCCAGCAATTCCGCCGCCTCGCCGCCGAAGCGCCGGCCGACCTTGAGGCCGAAGGCTTCGGTGTAGAACAGCATGGCTTCCTGGAGGTCGCTCACATCGATGTTGACCAGTAGCTCCATCACGATGCTCCCGAGGATCGCGCAGGCTTGACGACGCGGAACAGCGCGCGGGTCTGCAGCCAGTGACGCGTGAGGTGATGACGCCCGATGCGGGTCGCCTCCGCACCGAACACGGCGCAGATGTCCTTCAAGGTACGCTCACCCAGCGCCCACCAGTTGCTGTTGTCGCCACGGTAGCCGCGGATGAACGCGGCCTTGCGGCTCCAGGGGAAGCCGTAGAGCTGGGTCTCGATGAGCATCAACCCACCGGGCCGGAGGTTGGCGAACGCGGTCTCGAGGGCCCGCACCGGGTTCCTGAGATGGTAGAGCGTACCGAAGTGGAGGATGAGGTCAAAGCCTTGCGGGTCGCGGAAGCTCTCGACATCGCCCTGCTGGAACCGGCAGCCCGGCACGCCGGCGATGCGCGCCAATTCCTGGGATACCTGCACGTGACGCGGCAGGTGGTCGAGGCCCAGTACCTGCATGCCGTAACGAGATGCCAGGTACAGGCTGTTGTAGCCGGCGTTGCATCCCACATCGAGCGCGCGTTCGTACCCTGAGAGCGCTCCCACGTAATGCTCGGCGAGCTGGACCTTGCGGCAGGGCGTGTCGCTGAAGGGCTCGGCGATGAGGAAGTCGGCGGTGGAGATGCCGCCGCTGAAGTCGATGCGGTGGCGCCATGGCTCATGGGACTTGAGGAAGCGGCGGAGTCGCTCCGGGTCCGCCTCCGCATCGATGCGTATCCGCCCTTCCCTGAAGTCGATGTCCATGGATCACCTAGTGCGCCAGATGCTGGTCCAGCAGCAGCAACAGGTTACCCAGTGCCCAGGCGCTCCACAATGCGAGCCTGGCGTGGGGCAAGGGACGGTGACGGACCAGGCGATGCAGGGCAGATGCCGCGCCGGTCACGGCCAAGCTGAAGAGGAAGGGGACGACGCCCATCAGCAGGACGTAGAGAGCCATGGCGAGGTCGCGGGGCACCACGCCCTGCAGCAGCGAGATCAGGAGCCCGGCCGCCAGCGAGGCGCCCAGCAGCCAGGCCAGATCACGCACGGGCTATTAGACCGTCCAGAGCGCCATGAAGTCAGTTACAGATGAAGCTTCGAGCTTCTTCTGGTCGCCGCAGAGCGCATTGATGGCCGCGCACTGGCGGGCCGAGAGTTTGCCGGCGATGGCCTTCTCGAACTTGTTCACCAACACCGGGATGCCCTCGGCGCGACGCTTGCGGTGGCCGATGGGGAACTCCACTTCCACGCGCTCGGTCTTGGTGCCGCCCTTGACGAACACTTGGATGGCGTTGCCGATGAAGCGCTTGGCCGGATCGTAATAGTCCTTGGTGTACTTGGTGTTCTCTTTGACTTCCATCTTGGAGCGCAGCTTGTCCACACGCGGATCGCGGGCGATGGCGTCCTCGTAGTCCGCAGCATTGAGGCGGCCGAAGATCAACGGGATAGCGACCATGTACTGGATGCAGTGATCGCGGTCGGCGGGGTTCGCCAGCTCGCCGGTCTTGTCGATGATCCGGACGCCCGGCTCCTGGGTTTCGATCACGATCTTCTCGATCTGGTCGAGCTTGTCTTTCACCTTCGAGTGCAGCGCCATGGCCGCTTCCACCGCGGTCTGGGCGTGGAACTCCGCCGGGAAGGAGATCTTGATGAGCACGTTCTCCATCACGTAGCTGCCGTAGGGGCGCTGGAACTTGAAGGGCTGGCCCTTGAACAACACGTCGTAGAAGCCCCAGGTCTTGGCGCTGAGAGCGGAGGGATAGCCCATCTCACCCTTCAGGGCCATGAGACCGTGGCGCACGGCGCGGCTCGTCGCATCGCCCGCGGCCCAGCTCTTGCGGGAGCCGGTGTTAGGGGCGTGGCGGTAGGTGCGCAGCGCACCGCCATCGATCCAGGCGTTGGACACGGCGTTCACCACGTCTTCGCGGCTGCCGCCCAACATATGGGTGACCACAGCGGTGGAAGCCACGCGCACCAGCAGCACGTGGTCCAGGCCCACGCGGTTGTAGCTGTTCTCGAGAGCCAGCACGCCCTGGATCTCATGAGCCTTGATCATGGCCGTGAGCACGTCCTTGATGCTGAGGGGTTTCTTGCCCTCGGCCAAGTTCTTGCGCGAGATGTAGTCGGCCACGGCCAGGATGCCGCCCAGGTTGTCGGAGGGATGGCCCCACTCCGCCGCCAGCCAGGTGTCGTTGAAGTCGAGCCAGCGCACCATGGCGCCGATGTTGAAGGCCGCCTGCACCGGATCCAGCTCGAAGCTCGTCCCAGGCACCCGCGCGCCGCCCTGCATGGTCGCACCCGGCACCACCGGTCCCAGCAGCTTGGTGCAGGCCGGGTAGTCCAGGGCGAGCATGCCGCAGCCCAAGGTGTCCATGAGGATGTAGCGCGCGGTCTTGTAAGCCTCGGCGCTCTTCACCTTGTAGTCGCAGACGTAGTCGGCGATATCCTGGATGACCTGGTCAGGCTTGGGACGCTTGGCGGAACGGATGTCGTGGCTGCTCATCTTCGGTATCCCTTACTTACGCTTCTCGGTGGTGACGAACTTCTGATCTTCCGGCCCGACGTAGTTGGCGCTGGGGCGGATGATCTTGCCGTCGGCGCGCTGCTCGATGACGTGGGCGCTCCAGCCGGTGGTGCGCGCCACCACGAACAGCGGCGTGAACATGGCGGTGGGCACGCCCATCACGTGATAGGACACGGCGGAGAACCAGTCCAGGTTCGGGAACATGTTCTTGGTCTTCTTCATCACCGTCTCGAGGCGCTCGGCGATGTCGTAGAGCTTCATGTCGCCGGCGCCCTTGGAGAGCTGCTGGGACACCTTCTTGATGACCACGTTGCGGGGGTCGCTCACGGTGTACACGGGGTGGCCGAAGCCGATGATGACTTCCTTGGCTTCCACGCGACGGCGGATGTCCGCCTCCGCCTCATCCGGCGTGGCATAGCGGCTCTGGATCTCGTAGGCCACCTCGTTCGCGCCGCCGTGCTTGGGGCCGCGTAGGGCGCCGATGCCGCCGGTGATGGCGGAATACATGTCGGAACCGGTGCCGGCGATGACACGGCAGGTGAACGTGGAAGCGTTGAACTCGTGCTCGGCGTAGAGGATGAGCGAGGTGTGCATGGCGCGCACCCAGGCATCCGAAGGCTCCTCGCTGTGCAGCATGTGCAGGAAATGTCCGCCCACGGAGTCGTCGTCGGTCTCCACCTCGATGCGGCGGCCGTTATGGCTCCAGTGGTACCAGTAGCAGAGCATGGAGCCCAGCGAGGCCACCAGCTGGTCGGCGATGTCGCGAGCGCCGGCAGCGTTGTGGTCGTCCTTCTCCGGCAGGGCGCAGCCCATGGCGGAGACGCCGGTGCGCATCACGTCCATGGGATGGCTGGAGGGCGGCAGCTGCTCCAGGGCGGCTCGCACCGTGATGGGCAGGCCGCGCAGGCGCTTGAGCTTGGCCTTGTAGCCCTTCAGCTCGGCGCGGTTCGGCAGCTTGCCGTGGATCAGGAGGTAAGCCACCTCCTCGAAGTCGCACTTCTCGGCGATGTCGAGGATGTCGTAACCGCGGTAGTGCAGGTCGTTGCCGCTGCGGCCCACGGTACAGAGAGCGGTGTTGCCGGCGACGACGCCGGACAGGGCCACGGATTTCTTGGCCTTGGGTGCGGTGGCGGCCGGGGCCGTGGTGGTCGTATCAGCCATGGGACTTCTCCTGGTGGTGACGCCGCGGCGTCACTTCTTCTTGCCGTCCTGTTTGAAGAGTTCGTCTAGCTTCTTCTCGTAATCCATGTAGCCGAGCACGTCGTAGAGCTCGACGCGGGTCTGCATCGTATCCAACACGCCCTTCTGGGTCCCCTGGCTGCGCAGCTCCGCGTACACCCGCTCCGCGGCCTTGCTCATGGCGCGGAACGCGGACAGCGGGTACAGCACCAGACCGACGCCGGCATCACCTAATTCCTGGGTAGTGAACATCGGCGTCTTGCCGAACTCGGTGATGTTGGCCAAGACCGGCACCTTGATCACCTTGGTGAACTGCTTGTATTCGTCGAGGGTGGTGAGCGCCTCGGCGAAGATCATGTCGGCGCCCGCCTCCACGTACTTGGCAGCACGGTCCAGCGCGGCCTGCTGGCCTTCGCTGGCATGGGCGTCGGTGCGGGCCATGATCACGAACTTGGCGTCGGTGCGGCCGTCCACGGCGGACTTGATGCGATCGCACATCTCTGCGGCGTCCACCAGTTCCTTGCCGGGACGATGTCCGCAACGTTTGGCGGCCACCTGGTCCTCGATGTGCATGCCGGCGGCGCCGGCGCGGATCATCTCCGCGGCGGTGCGGGAGATGTTGAAGGCGGAACCCCAGCCGGTATCGGCGTCCACCAGCAGCGGCAACTCGGTGGCCCCGGCGATGCGGCGGATGTCCTCGCACACGTCGTTCAGGGAGGTCATGCCGAGGTCCGGCAGGCCGAAGGAGGCGTTGGCCACACCGGCACCGGAGAGATAGAGCGCCTTGAAGCCGGCCCGCTCCGCGAGCAAGGCGGCATAGGCGTTGATGGCGCCCGCCACCTGCAGGGGACGTTCGGCTGCGAGCGCGGACCAGAACCGCGCGCCGGCGGAAGCTTGAGCCATGACGGACCTCTGAAGGGTGCCGGTCCGGCGGCTGCCGGAGCGGGGTCAGGAGCCGCCTATTTTAGCGGTTTTGGCCGGCCCGCCGCCAACGCAGCCCTGGCCCGCAGCAAAAGCCCGGGGTCAGGCGACCTTCACCACGATGCGGCCCCGATGCCGGCCATCCAGCACCTTCGGGAACACCTGGGGCAGCTGGTCGAAGGCCACCTGCTCGTGGCCGATGAGCTTGAGCTTGTTGGGCTTGAGGTCGCCGGCGATGCGGTTCCAGACCTTGAGCCGCACTTTGCGCGGGGTGGCCATGGAGTTGATGCCCAAGAGGTTCACGCCGCGCAGGATGAAGGGCATCACGGTTGTGTTGAGCTCATGGCCGCCAGCCAGGCCGATGGAGGCGATGCTGCCCCACCAGTCGGTGGTGCGGGTGAGCCAGGTGAGCATCTCGCCGCCCACGTTGTCGATGGCGCCCTGCCACTGGATGCGCTCCAGTGGCTTTTGCCCAAAGTCGATCTCGCTGCGCAGCAGGATGCTGGTGGCCCCGAGTTGCTTGAGGTAATCCTGGGCTTCTTTCTTGCCGGTGACGGCCACCACCTCGTAACCGCGCTTGGCCAGCATGTTCACGGCGATGCTGCCGACGCCGCCGGTGGCGCCGGTGACGATGACCGGCTTGCCCTTCGGCGTGAGACCGTCGTGCTCCAGCTTCTCGATGGCGAGCGCAGCAGTGAAGCCGGCGGTGCCTATCATCATGGCGCTCTCGGGCGTGAAACCCTTCGGCATGGGGATCACCCACTCACCCTTCACCCGCGCGTACTCGGCGTAGCCACCGTCGTGGTCCTCGCCCAGGCCGCAGCCGGTGACCAGCACCTTCTGGCCCTTCTTGTAGCGCTTGTCGCTGGAGGAAGACACCGTGCCCGCGAGGTCGATGCCGCCCACCAGCGGGAAGCGCCGCAGGATCCTGCCCTTGCCGGTGGCGGCCAGCGCATCCTTGTAGTTGACGCTGGAGTGGCTGACCTTGATCACCACTTCGCCCGGCATGAGGTCGTCGAGCTTGAGCTGCTCGAAGCGGGCCACGATCTTCTTCTCGATCTCGTGGATGCGGAAGGCGGTGAAGGTCTTGTCCATCTGGATGGCTCCCGGCGTGAGCGGGCATTTTCGCACACTTCACCGGGGCAAAAAGAAGCCCCGGTTTGCCGGGGCTGACGTGCCTTCACGAAGGCCCCTGATCAAAACGCGTAACGCGCACCGATCATGAAGGTGTCGGCTTCGGAATTGTTGGCGTAGCCGGCGAACACCCGCCAGTGGAAGTCGATGCTGTAGAGCGCGCGCACGCCGAGGGTGTTCTCGGTGTTGCTGTTGATGTCGGTGTGGTTCACATAGCCGTCGAACTCGAACTGGGGCATGAGCCAGGCGCGCAGGCCGCCGGTGGCGCCCCAGCCGGTATGGTTGCCGTTGCCGCTGGCGTTCATGCTCAGGAACTCACCGTCCACGAACAGGCCTACCTGCTCGGCGAGCTTGGTGTTCCAGCCGCCGCCCAGGTCGAAGGTGTTCTGGCTGACGCTGCAGCAGGAGACATGCTGGAAGCCGGCGATGCCGTGGAGCTGGCTGGTGAAGGCATAGGACCCGTCGAACCCGCCGCCGGTGAGGCTGCCGCCGCCGTGGGCCGGGCTCATGCTGACGATCGAACCCTCGCCATAGCTGTAGTCGAAGTCGTCGGCTGAGGCCGCGTAGGGGACAGACAGCGCCAGGCACGCCGCCAGCAGGATGACTCTCTTCATGACCATCTCCTTGTTATAGGTACCTGCGACCTATCCTGCGGTCGCGAGCGGGATTCTGGCCGCGGACGGCGGCGCCGTGAAGCGCTTGGTGACATAAACGTCACGCGATGTACGGAAACGTGAAACAGTTAACACACGCTACGGGTTCCTGCCCGTGCGCGCGCCTCAGGGCGCGACGGGTGCCGGGCTGGTGACGCTGATGAGGCGGCCACCGGAACTGAACAGGAACGCCGCGGTGACGCCGCCCTGCAGCTTGTAGTTATAGGTGTAACGGCCATCGGGCCCGTCGTCCTTGCGATCCGGCTTGCCGAGGCAATGCTCGACCTCGGCCGAGGTGGCGTCATTGGGCAGGAAGCCATCCACGCTGCCGGGGCAGGCGTAACCCGGCGGCGGTGCGCTGGCGCAGGCGCCCAGGATCAGCGCGGCGCACAAGGCCAGCGGATAGAGCGAAATCCTTTTCATCGAGGTCTCCGGAGACGTGAAGCACGGGCTTCACGCTACTCCGGTCTACGCCCGGAGCGGAAGCGCAGGAGACATAAACGACCGGTCAGGTAACGGAACTGTGAAGCGTTCGACTCGCGGGGCGCTTATGTCAGGCGGGCGCGCGCTTGCGCACGCCGAGCGCGAGACGCAGGGCGTTGGCGAACTCAGTGCCGTTCTGGAAACGCGAGTCCGGGCTCTTCTGCAGGGCCTTGTCTATCACCACCTTCACGGTAGGCGGGATGTCAGGACGCAGGAAGGTCACGTCCGGGTGCGGCTCGTTGGCGATCTTGAACATCAAGCCGGTGAGCGACGGCGCCTCGAAGGGCAGCTCGCCCCGCAGCAGCTGGTACACCGTGACGCCGAGGGAATACAGGTCGCTACGGCCGTCCAGCTTGTTGCCGGAGACCTGCTCGGGCGACATGTACAGCGGGCTGCCGAGGATGGTGCCGGTCTTGGTCTTGCTCATGTCGGTGAGCGCGGCGATGCCGAAGTCGGTGATCTTCACGCGCCCGGTGCTGCGGTCGTACATGATGTTGGCGGGCTTGATGTCGCGGTGCACCACGTGATGCTTGTGGGCGTAGTCGAGGCCCTCCGCCACCTTGATCGCCACCGCCAGCACCTCGCCCATGGGCAAGAGGCTCTTGGAGTCGGTGGCCTTCGCCAGCGAGTCGCCCTGCAGGAAGTCCATGGCGATGTAGGCCAGGCCCTGGTCCTCGCCCACGTCGTAGATGGTGACGATGTTGGGATGGTTGAGGCGCCCGGCGGTCTCCGCCTCACGGAAGAAGCGATCGTGAACGTCCTTCAGCGCCTCGCCGTCGAACTCGTCGGATAAGGCCAGGGTCTTGATGGCCACCTGGCGACCGATCTTGGCGTCCTTGCCGAGGTACACGATGCCCATGGCGCCGCGTCCCAGTTCCCGCAGCAATTCATAGCGGCCCAGCATGGGCTTCTGCAGCCCACCGCTGGAGAGCGCCTTCGACAGCGTCGAGACGGCGCCGGTGCGGGTCAAGGACGGCGTGCTCTCCAGTTGGCGCAGCCGCTCCAGGCGCTCGCTGAGGCCCTCGTAGGCCGGCGCGATCTTCTGGATGTAGGCGTAGACCTCCAGCGCCTGGGAGTAGCGGCGTCCGCGCTCGTGCTCCTGTCCCAGGTTCATGAGGTTGTCGCAGAGCAGGCGCGAGGGCAGGCACTGCTTGAAGCGCAGGAAGGCCTGGTCGAAGCGGCTGAGGGCCTGCAGGCTCAGGGCGTATTCACGGTTGAGTTCCGACATGGCGCCGCGCGATACGCCGCTGCGGTCACGCAGGACATGCAGCAGGCGCATGAACAGGTGGCCCAGCACCAGCAGCACCAGGGGCAAGGTCAGGGGCAGCCACAGCGATTGCGACAGCAGCAGCACGTATTCGCCGATGACCAGTCCCAGCGTCAGCACCGCGGTGCAGATCATGCCGATCAGTCCGCCGAGGCGCGGCAACAGCAACAGCAGATACAGGCCCACCAGCAGCGTCAGCAGGCCGCGCAGGCCCCAGGCCCAGAACGGCGTGGACACCAGATCGTCGTTGAGCAGGCCGGATACCAGCGCCGCCGTATCCAGCACCGGGGCTTGGGCGCCCGCGTCGACGCGGCCCACCAGCACCACCTTGCCGGCAAGCTTCTCCGCCGGCACCGC
>DASXYJ010000257.1:0-14246 GCA_036502565.1 Gammaproteobacteria bacterium | reverse complement strand
CGCCTACACCCACGGCACCCGCATCGGCGTGCTGGTGGAGCTGAAGGGCGGCACCCCGGCGCTGGCCAAGGACATCGCGATGCACGTCGCCGCGAGCCGTCCCCTGTGCGTGAAGCCGGAGCAGGTCGCCGCCGAGGTGCTGGAGAAGGAGCGCGAGATCATCCGTGCCCAGTCCGCCGACAGCGGCAAGCCGGAAGCGATCGTCGAGAAGATGGTCGAGGGCCGGCTCAAGAAGTTCCTGGCCGAGGTGACCCTGCTGGGCCAGCCCTTCGTGAAGGACCCGGACCAGACCGTCGAGAAGCTGGTCAAGGCCGCCGGTGCCGAGGTGCTGCGTTTCACCCGTTTCGAGGTGGGCGAGGGCATCGAGAAGAAGCAGGAGGACTTCGCCGCCGAGGTCATGGCCCAGGCCCGGCGCAGCTGACCGGCCCCTGCCGGTTTGCGTTACAATCTGATGTCGATGAGGAGCCCCGCAATGCGGGGCTCCGTTTAACGGCCACCGCCCGGACCCGCGACATGGCTACCCAAGCCCCCGCTTATAAACGCATCCTCTTGAAGCTCTCGGGCGAGGCCCTGATGGGCGGCGAGGACTTTGGCATCGACCCCAAGGTGCTGGCGCGCTTCGCCCGTGAGATCTGCGAGGTACGGGACGCCGGCGTGCAAGTGGGCCTGGTCATCGGCGGCGGCAACATCTTCCGCGGCGCCGGTCTCGCCAGCGGCGGCATGGACCGGGTCACCGCCGACCACATGGGCATGCTCGCCACCCTCATGAACGCGCTGGCGCTGCAGGACGCCCTGGAACGCCTCGGCGTATACGCGCGGGTGCTCTCCGGCATGCGCGTCAACCAGGTCTGCGAGGACTACATCCGCCGCCGCGCGGTGCGTCACCTGGAGAAGGGCCGCGTCTGCATCTTCGCTGCCGGCACCGGCAACCCCTTCTTCACCACCGACACGGCCGCCAGCCTGCGCGCCATCGAGACCGGCGCGGAGCTGCTCATCAAGGCCACCCAGGTGGACGGCGTGTACTCCGCCGACCCCAAGAAGGACCCCAAGGCCACGCGCTATGATCATCTCACCTATGACCGGGTCATCACCGACAAGCTGGCGGTCATGGACGCCACGGCCATGGTGCTTTGCCGCGATAACAACATCCCGCTGCGCGTGTTCGACATCTCCCGCGCCGGCGACCTGATGCGCATGATCATGGGCGACGGCACGGTGGGTACGCTGGTGGATAACGGAGGGAAGTCATGAGCATCGCCGACCTGAAGAGTTCCGCCACCGTCCGCATGCAGAAGAGCGCGGATACCCTCAAGGACGCCTTGTCCAGGCTGCGCACCGGGCGCGCCAACACCGCCATGCTCGACCACCTGCGCGTCGAGTACTACGGCAACATGGTGCCGCTGAACCAGGTGGCGAACGTCGCCCTCGGCGACAGCCGCACCATCACCATCACGCCCTGGGAGAAACCCATGATCGCGGTGGTGGAGAAGGCCATCATGACTTCGGACCTGGGGCTCAACCCCAACACCGCCGGCAACATCATCCGCGTCCCCATGCCCGCCCTCACCGAGGAGCGCCGCAAGGAGATCATCAAGGTCGCCAAGCAGGAAGCCGAGGCAGCGCGCGTCTCCGTGCGCGGCGTGCGCCGCGACGTGAACACCGAGCTGAAGGCCATGCTCAAGGACCGCAAGGTCACCGAGGACGACGAGCGCCGCGCGCAGGACGAGGTGCAGAAGCTCACCGACAAGTACATCGCCGACATCGACAAGATACTGGGCACCAAGGAAGCCGAGCTGCTCGAAGTCTGAAAAGTCGCCTCAAAGCTACTGCGCTCGGCATGGCTTTGTTGCGCACCGGCACGAGGTCTTCATGTACTGCTTGTGCACTCAGGCCTCTCGCCGTCGCGCGCCTCGCCCTGCCTTCGCTCGTAACGCTTTGAGACGACTTTTTTAATTCTCAGGATGGCGGTGATTCGCGAATGACTGATAACGTCCAAACACCGCCCGCGCACATCGCCATCATCATGGACGGCAACGGCCGCTGGGCTAAGTCCCGGGGCCTGATGCGCCATGCCGGCCACAAGGCCGGCCTCGATACCGCACGCACCATCATCGAGCATTGCGCCGAACGCAAGGTCGGCGCGCTCACGCTCTTCACCTTCAGCAGCGAGAACTGGCAGCGTCCCGAGAACGAGGTGGGCCTGCTCATGGAGCTGTTCCTGATCGCGCTCGGCAAGGACGTGCGCGACCTGCACAAGAACGGCATCCGGGTGCGCTTCATCGGGGACCGCGCCGCCTTCTCTTCGAAGCTGCAGGCGGGCATGGCGGAGGCCGAGGCGCTCACCGCGAAGAACCCGCGCATGCTGCTCAACATCGCCGTGGGCTACGGTGGGCGCTGGGACATCCTGGATGCGGCACGCCGTCTCGCCGCCGAGGGCAAGCTGCAGACCGCGGACGAGGCGGCGCTGGGCGCGGCGCTGGCCGTGGGTGATGGGCCGGACCCGGATCTCTTCATCCGCACCGGCGGCGAGAAGCGCATCAGCAACTTCCTACTGTGGAACCTCGCCTACACGGAACTGTATTTCACCGACGCGCTGTGGCCGGACTTCGGCAAGCCTGCGCTGGACGAGGCCATCGCCTGGTTCCAGGCGCGCCAGCGCCGCTTCGGCAAGACCGGCGAGCAGGTGGAGGAGCGGGAGCGTGCTTAGGACCCGCGTCATCACCGCGCTCGTCATCGCGCCCATCGTCCTGGCGCTGATCTTCTTCGCCCCAGACTGGCTGTTCGCGCTCGCGATGCTGGCCATGGCCCTCATCGGCGCCTGGGAGTGGTCGGCCCTGGCGGGACGGCCCAGTACCAAGGCGCGGGTATGGTTGGCGGTGTTCTTCGGCGTGTTGGTGGCTGCCGGCGTGAGCCTGGAGTGCAGCCTGCCCCAGGTACCGTGGCTCTCCATATATTGCGCAGCGGCCCTGGCCTGGTGGGTGTTCAGTTTCGTATGGCTGGCATTCTGGCGTGCCCAGTTCCCCGGATATATCAAGGTGATCTGTGGCGTGCTGACCTTGCTGCCGTCCCTGGCGGCGGTGGTGGCGATCCGTGACGCGAGCCCCTGGTATCTGACGATGTTGTTGCTGCTGACCGTCGGCGCTGATATCGGCGCCTACTTCGCCGGCCGCGCCTTCGGCAAGCACAAGCTCGCGCCGCAGGTCAGTCCCGGCAAGACCTGGGAGGGCGTGGTGGGCGGCATGGCTCTGGCGGCCGTGGTGGCGCTCATCGAGGACCATTGGCTCACGGCGCTGCCGGCGGGTATCTATGTAGCGGTGGCCTTGTTGTTGGTGGCCCTGTCCATCGTCGGCGACCTCTCCGAGAGCCTGTTCAAGCGTCAGGCCGGCCTCAAGGACAGCGGTGGGATATTTCCCGGCCATGGCGGGATGCTGGACCGGGTGGACAGCCTCACAGCCGCCGCCCCTCTCTATTGGTTGGCTATGCATTACCTGCAGGTGCTCGGATGATCGGCGTCGCGGTCCTGGGTTCCACCGGAAGCGTCGGGGTGAACACCCTGGATGTGGTGGCGCGCCATCGCGACCGTTTCAAGGTCATCGCGCTCACCGCGCACCGCGACGTGGACGGCCTGCTCAAGCAATGCCTGGAACACCAGCCGGCCCTGGCGGTGATGGTGGACGAGAAGGCGGCAGCTCAACTCAAGACCCGGCTCGCTGACAGCGGCCTCAAGACCGAGGTGAAGAGCGGCGCCCAGGCGCTGCTGGAAGCGGCCGCCATGCCGGAAGCGCGCTACGTGATGGCCGCCATCGTCGGGGCCGCGGGCCTCGAGGCTACGCTCGCGGCGGTGAACGCCGGCAAGCGCGTGCTGCTCGCCAACAAGGAAGCCCTGGTGATGGCGGGGCAGCTCTTCATGGATGCGGTGCACAAGCGCGGCGCCGAACTCATGCCCATCGACAGCGAGCACAATGCGGTGTTCCAGTGCATGCCCGGCGGCTATCGCGCCGGCGCCTGGCCGCGCGGCGTGCGCCGCATCGTGCTCACCGCCTCCGGCGGCCCGTTCCGGGGTTGGCCCCTGGAGCGCCTCGCGGAAGTGACGCCGGCGGAAGCCTGCGCCCATCCCACCTGGAACATGGGCCGCAAGATCTCGGTGGATTCCGCCACCATGATGAACAAGGGCCTCGAGGTCATCGAAGCCTGCTGGCTGTTCGGTACTTCGCCGGAACGGGTGGAGGTGGTGGTGCATCCCCAGAGCGTCATCCACTCCATGGTGGAGTACGACGACGGCTCGGTGCTGGCCCAACTCTCCAATCCCGACATGCGCACCCCCATCGCCCACGGCCTCGGCTGGCCGGAGCGCTTGGAAGCAGGCGTCGCCTCCCTGGACATCATCGCCCGCGAGACCCTCGATTTCGAGGCACCGGACCTGGAGGCCTTCCCCTGTCTCAAGCTCGCGATGCAGGCGGCGGAGGCGGGTGATGGCGCGCCGGTGGTGCTGAACGCCGCCAACGAGGTGGCGGTGGCGGCGTTCCTGGCGGAACGCCTGTCCTTCACCGGCATCGCGGACCTGGTGGCCTCCGCCCTCGACGAGGTACCGCGCTCGCGCTGCACCACGCTGGAGGAAGTGCTGGCCCTGGACCGCCGTGCCCGCGAGGCCTGCGAGCGCCGCCTCCCGTCCCTGGCTGCGAGCGCCTGAGCCATGCAGATCGTCATCAGCATCCTGGCTTACATCGCCGCAGTCGGCATCCTGGTCACCATCCACGAGTTCGGCCACTTCGTGGTGGCGCGCCGTCTCGGCATCAAGGTGCTGCGCTTCTCCATCGGCTTCGGCAAGCCGCTGTGGTACTGGCGTCGCAAGGGCGATGAGACCGAATACGTGATCTCGGCGCTGCCGCTGGGTGGCTACGTGAAGATGGCGGATGAGCGGGAAGGGCAGGTGTCCGAGCAGGACCTGCCGCGGGCCTACAACCGCCAATCCGTGCCCAAGCGCCTCTCGGTGGCCGTGGCCGGGCCGTTCTTCAACTTCGGGTTCGCCATCCTGGCCTACTGGGTCATCTTCATGAGCGGCATCCCGGGCTTGAAGCCCGCGGTGGGCTATGTGATCCCCGGTTCGCCGGCGGCGACCGCAGGGATGCAGCCGGGTGACACCATCACCGCGGTTGCGGGCGATGACACCGATACCTGGTCCGACGTCCAGGTGGCCCTGTTCCAGGAGGTGTTGCGCAGCCCGGCCATCGCGGTCCAGGTGCGGGGCAGCGACGGCAAGCTCCGGGAGCTCTCCTTGCCGGTCCAGGACCCTCGCGGTCTCACCGCTCCGGACCAGACGCTGGTGGGTCTGGGGCTGTCGGTGCCGCCACCGACGCCGGCGCTCATCACCGACCTGGCCCGGGATGGCAGTGCCGCCGCCTCCGGCCTCAAGGTCGGGGACCGGATCCTGTCAGCGGATGGCAAGCCGGTGCGCTATTGGCAGGACATGGTGGGGGTGCTGCGCGGTTCCCCCGGCAAGACCCTGGCCCTGGTCGTCGAACGCGACGGCAAGCGCCAGGATCTCGCGCTCAAGGTCGGGACCGTGAACGACAACGGCGTCGACATAGGCCACGTGGGTGCCGGCGGTCCTCTCACGCCGCAGAGCTTCTATGACGGTTTGACCATAGAACAACGGTATAATCCCTGGGCCGCCTTGGGGCAGGGGTTCAAGCGTACCGCCGAAATGTCGTGGCTGACGCTGCTGGCCGGCTGGAACATGCTGACCGGGAATGTATCCCTGAAGAGCCTGAGCGGGCCGATCGACATCGCGCAGTACGCGGGTTACGCCGCCCAGAGCGGGGTGACCTCGTTCCTCGAGTTCCTGGCCTTCGTGAGCATCAGCCTCGGAGTCCTGAACCTGCTGCCCATCCCGGTGTTGGATGGGGGGCATGTGCTGTATCTGGCGGCCGAGGCCGTCAAGGGTTCGCCCCTGTCGGAGCGCGTCGAGGCGCTGGGGCAGCGCATAGGCCTCGCGCTGCTCCTGATGCTGATGGGGTTTGCCGTGTTCAACGACCTGATTCGCGTATTCAGTTGAGGAGACCGGTTTGGGTAATCTGAAAGGCGTCGGCTTAGTCCTCGCCACCCTCGTGTTGCTGTTCTCGGCCTCCTTCGCCCGCGCGGATGACCAGAGCTTCGTGGTCAAGAAGATCCAGCTGGTGGGCCTGCAGCGTATCTCCGACGGCACCGTCTACGACTACCTGCCGGTCAACATCGGCGACACCATGGATGCGGCCCATGTGCAGCAGGCGATCCGCGCCCTGTACAAGACCGGCTTCTTCCGCGACGTGGAACTACGCCGTTCCGGCGACACCTTGGTGGTGTCGGTGGTGGAGCGTCCCTCCATCGCGCACTTCGCCGTGACCGGCAACAAGCTCATCAAGACCGATGACTTGAACAAGAGCCTCACCAAGGCCGGCCTCTCGGAAGGCCAGATCTTCAACAAGGTGGTGCTGGACGGACTCGAGCAGGACCTGCTCGACCAGTACTACAGCCACGGCCACTACGGCGTGACCATGAAGTCGGACGTGCGCGACGTGGGCAACAACCGCGTCGACGTCACCGTCACCATCGCGGAAGGCGTCACCGCGCGCATCCGCTCCATCAACGTGGTCGGCAACCACGTATACGACGAATCGGACCTGCAGGACATCTTCAAGCTCAAGGTCTCGGATTTCTGGACCTTCTGGGGCAGCTCCGACGAGTACGCCCGCGAGAAGCTGGTGGGCGACCTCGAGTCGCTGCGCTCCTTCTACATGGACCAGGGTTACGCCGACTTCAACATGGATACCGCCCAGGTGTCCGTGTCGCCTGACCACAACAGCGTCTACATCACCGTCAACATCAACGAAGGTGATGTCTACAAGATCAAGGACGTGAAGATATCCGGCAACCTGCCGATACCGGAGAGCCAGCTCAGGCCCTACGTGCTGCTCAGAACCGGCGACACCTTCTCGCTGGGGCGTGCCAACGCGACCGCCGACCTCATGCGCAAGCGCCTGGGTGTGGATGGCTACGCCTTCGCCCAGGTCAACCCGGTGCCGGACATCGACCGCGAGCACAAGCTGGTGTCCATCGACTTCGTGGTGGACCCGGGCGAGCGCGCCTACGTGCGCCACATCATCTTCAACGGCGCGCCTGACACCAACGACGAGGTGTATCGCCGCGAGATGCGCCAGTTCGAGGGCGCCTGGCTTTCCAATCTGGACGTGGAGCGTTCGAAGATACGCATCCAGCGGCTGCCCTGGGTGGATGACGCCACGGTGAAGACCGTGCCGGTGCCGGGCACCGCCAACCTGGTGGACGTGGTGTTCGACGTGCGGGAGCGTCCGCCCGGCACGGCGAACATCGGCGTCGGCTACGGCAGCCAGTCCGGTCTGGTGCTGGACGGCCAGATCGCCAACGCCAACTTCCTGGGTACCGGCGAGAAGCTGTCGATCGACGCGAACCATACCCAGCTCGGCCACAGTTACACCTTCAGCTTCACCGATCCCTATTGGACGGTCGACGGCGTGAGCCGCACCTGGGAGATATTCCAGAGCCGCGTCTCGGCGCTCAGCATCAACACTGCGCCGCTCACCACCCAGTCCTACGGCGGCGGCATCAGTTTCAACATCCCGCTCTCCGAGTACAGCGCCTGGGGCGAGGGCCTCAACTACACTCACGGCGAACTGTTCTCCAGCGCCGGCACCTCGCAGCAGTACATCCAGTTCATGCTGGACAAGGGCAATGGCTCGCAGTTCACCACAGCGGGTGCCTGCTTCGATCCGATCCGCGGCTTCTTCTTGATCTGCGAGTTCCCCGGGCTGAAGTACAACACCATCGAGAACGTGCTGAGCTACGTCTACGACACCGAGAACAGGGTCATCTTCCCGACCGCGGGCGTGCGTGACTCGCTGTCCTTCACCACCGCGTTGCCGGGCGGCGACCTGGAATACGCGATCCTGAGCTACCAGCAGTACGCGTTCCTGCCGCTGCCGTTCAAGTTCATCTACGCCCTCAACGGCCAGTTCGCCTACGGTGCGCCCTACGGCAAGACCGGGACCTTCCCGCCGTTCAAGAACTTCTTCGTCGGCGGACCGGACACGGTGCGCGGCTGGGTGGCAGGGACGTTGGGGCCGGTGGACAACAACACGCTGTTCCCCACCGGCGGCCGTACCATGTTCTACGCCCAGAACGAGTTCGTGGTCCCGCGCTTCGGCAAGGACAGTTCCGGCAGCGGCGCCTACCGGCTGGCGCTGTTCTTCGACATCGGCAACACCTTCGCCAGCCCCGGGCAGCTGCGCTACTCGAGCCTGCGCGAATCCTGGGGCCTGGCGGCCACCTTCCTGACGCCGCTGGGCGCCATGAAATTCAGCTATGCTTTCCCGATAAACGCCAAACCGGGCGACCAGACCGAGCGCTTCCAGTTCACGCTGGGCGCCTACTACTGACATGACATTCCAGGAGTCTACCGTGATCATCAAATCCCTCTCCCTGGCCGCGCTGTTGACGGCCTCCCTCGGCCTCGCGACGGGCGCCCAGGCCGCCGAGCTCAAGATCGGCATCATCAAGACCCAGGCCCTCATGCAGAAGTCGCCTCAGGCCGCGGCGATCAACGCCGAGATGAGCAAGAAGTTCGACCAGCGCAAGAAGGACCTGGAAGCCAAGCTGGCGCAGCTCAAGACCATGGAAGACGACATGAGCCGCAACGGTTCGACCATGAGCCAGAGCCAGGTGCAGGAAGAGCAGACTCGCCACGACGAGATGCAGCGCGACGCCGGCCGCGAGCAGAGCGACCTGGTGGACGACATCAACGCCGCGCGCAACGCCGCCTACAGCACCATGCAGCAGGCCGTGGTCAAGGCCGCGCAGGAGTTCGCGCAGGCGCAGAAGTACAGCCTGATCCTCGCCGACAGCGTGGTGTATGCCGACAACGCCATCGACGTGACCGACCAGGTGCTGGCGCAGATGCAGAAGGACTACAAGGCCAGCGGTCCCGCCACCACGGGTGCCGCCAAGAGCGGCAACTGAACGCATGACGGCGGCCGGACTCACGCTGGCTGAGCTGGCTTCGCGCTGCGGGGGGGAAGTACGCGGCGATGCCGCCACCCGCGTCCAGCGTGTCGCCACCATCCAGAACGCGGCGTCCGGCAGTATCGCTTTCCTCGCCAACCCCAAGTACCGGCGCCATCTCGCCGAGACTGGGGCTTCCGCGGTGATCCTCTCTCCGGAGGATGCCGCCGAGTGGAAGGGGCCGGCGCTCATCACCAAGAACCCCTACGTCCTCTATGCGCGGGTCGCTGCGGTGCTCGCGCCGTTGCCGCCGGTGCAGGGCGGGGTGCATCCGCGCGCCTGGGTGGATCCCGCGGCCAGGGTCTCGCCCGACGCCTGGATCGGTCCGGGTACGGTGGTGGAGGCGGGTGCCGAGGTGGGTCCGCGCTGCTTCATCGGCCCCAATTGCGTCATCGGCCGCGACGCCAAGCTGGGCGAGGATTGCCGGCTCACTGCTTCCGTGACCCTCTGCCATGAGGTGGTGCTGGGCAAGCGCGTGCTGCTCAACCCCGGCGTGGTTATCGGCGGCGACGGCTTCGGCATCGCCCCGGAAGGCGGCCGCTGGGTGAAGGTGCCGCAACTCGGTTCCGTGCGTATCGGCGACGACGTGGAGATCGGTGCCAACACCACCGTGGACCGCGGCGCCCTCGAGGACACGCTGATCGAAGAGGGCGTGAAGCTCGACAACCTGGTGCAGATCGGGCATGGCGCCCGCATCGGCGCGCACAGCGCCATCGCCGGCTGCGTGGCCGTCGCCGGCAGCGCCAACATCGGCAAGCACGTGATGATCGCCGGCATGGCCGGCGTGAACGGGCACATCGACGTGGTGGATAACGTGGTCATCACCGCCATGGGCATGGTCATCAACTCCATCACCGAGCCCGGGATCTATTCCAGCGGCATCCCGGTGGACACCCAGCGCAACTGGCGCAAGAACAGCGTGCGCTTCCGCCACCTCGACGAGATGGCGCGCCGCATATCCGAACTCGAGAAGAAACTGAAGGACTGAGCCATGTCGCAGCCGTTCATGGACATCCAGGGGATCATGAAGCAGTTACCGCACCGCTATCCGTTCCTGTTGTTGGACCGGATACTGGAGTGCACGCCGGGTGAGTCGCTGGTCGCGCTCAAGAACGTCACCATCAACGAGCCGTTCTTCCCGGGCCACTTCCCGCAGCGGGCGGTGATGCCGGGCGTGCTGATCCTGGAGGCCATGGCCCAGGCCACCGGCATCCTGGCCTTCGCCACCATCGGCCACCCGCCGGGTCCCAACGAGCTCTATTACTTCGTCGGCATCGACAAGGCGCGCTTCCGCGAGCCGGTGGTGCCCGGCGACCAGATCCTGTTCAAGGTGAAGATACTCGCCGCCAAGAAGAGCATCTGGAAGTTCGCCGGTGTCGCCGAGGTGGGCGGCAAGGTCGCGGCGGAAGCCGAACTCATGTGCGCCGGCAAGGTGCACCAGGAGTGAGCGGCGTCCACCCGCAGGCGGCCGTCGATCCCAAGGCCAAGCTCGACAGCAGCGTCAGCGTCGGCCCCTTCAGCTACATCGGCCCGGACGTGGAGATCGGCGCGGAGACCGTGGTCGGCCCCCACGTGGTGATCCAGGGCCCGACCCGCATCGGCAAACACAACCGCATCCATCCCTTCGCTTCCCTGGGGGGCGCCCCCCAGGACAAGAAGTATGCCGGCGAACCCACCACCCTCGAGATCGGTGACCGCAACAGCATCTTCGAGTCCGCGACCCTGAACCGCGGCACCGCCCAGGACAAGGGCACCACCCGCATCGGCCACGACAACTGGCTGATGGCCTACGTGCATATCGCCCACGACTGCATCCTTGGCGACAACATCATCATGGCCAACAACGCCACCCTGGCGGGCCACGTGGATATCGAGGACTGGGCCATCCTCGGCGGCTTCAGCAAGATCCACCAGTTCGTGCGCATCGGCGCCCACAGCTTCACCGGCATGAACGTGGACATCACCCGCGACGTGCCGCCCTACGTGATGGTGTCCGGCACTCCCGTGGAACCCCACGGCATCAATAGCGAAGGCCTGAAGCGCCGCAGCTTCACCGCGGATCAGCTGCGCAACATCAAGAACGCCTACCGGGTGCTGTACCGTTCCGACCTGCGCCTGGAAGAGGCGCTGCAGCAGCTACAGACCCTGGGGGAGACCCAGCCGGAAGTGGCGCTGATGGCGCGCTTCCTGGAGAAGAGCGAGCGCAGCATCACCCGCTGAATGGGTGAGCGGAGCGAGCCGCGAACGCCCTGCATGGATGCAGGGCCGGGACCCCAGCTTAGTCTTCCGGACTCGCCAACCCGCAAAAGTTCAGGGATGAACTTTTGCGAATCAAACGAGGATATGCATGCGCATCGGCATCGTGGCGGGGGAGAGTTCGGGCGACATCCTGGGGGCGGGGTTGATCCGCGCCATCCGTGAGCGCCGTCCCGACGCCAGCTTCGAAGGCGTGGCCGGCCCCCTGATGCAGGCCGCCGGCTGCAAGGCCCTGTATCCCGCCGAGACCCTGTCGGTGTTCGGCCTGTTCGAGGTGTTGAAGCACCTGCCGCGCCTGCTCAAGGTGCGCGCCGAGCTCACGCGGCATTTCACCGCGAACCCGCCCGACGTCTTCATCGGCATCGACTCGCCGGACTTCAACCTGGGGCTGGAACAGCGGCTGCGTTCCCGCGGCATCCCCACGGTGCACTACGTGAGCCCCTCCATCTGGGCCTGGCGTCCGAAGCGGGTGTTCAAGGTGGGCCGCGCCGCGGACCTGACCCTGGCGATCCTGCCCTTCGAACCGCCGCTCTACGACAGGCATGGCTTCAAGGCGACTTTCGTGGGGCATCCGCTCGCGGACAGCATGCCGGCGCAGTCGGACCAGCGCGCGCTGCGGGAGGAACTGCATCTGCCCCTAGACGGCCAGGTGCTGGCGATATTGCCCGGCAGCCGCGTGTCCGAGGTGCAGAGGCTGGCGCCGGTGTTCCTCGAGACGGCCGCCTGGCTCAGCCAGCAGAAACCGGAGCTGCGCTTCGTGATCCCAGCGGCGACGCCGGCGCTCAACCAGATGCTGAAGCGCATGATACGGACGCTCGAACCCGATCTGCCGGTGACGCTGGTGGAAGGGCATTCCCAGGCAGCGCTGGGCGCGGCGGACGCGACCTTGCTGGCCTCCGGCACCGCAGCGCTGGAAGCCCTGTTGCTGAAATGTCCGATGGTGGTCGCTTATAAGCTCTCGGCGCTCAGCTACCACCTCATCAAGGGCCTTGGGCTCCTCAAGATCCGGAATGTGTCGCTCCCGAACCTGCTGGCGGAGAAGGACCTGGTGCCGGAGTTCATGCAATACCACGCCACAGCCGCGGAACTCGGGCCCGCAGTGTTGAAACTCCTGGATGACAAGCGGTCACGCGATGCCCAGGTGCAGGGCCTGCAGGCCCTCACCGGCGTGCTGCGGGTGGGCGCCGATGCCCGCGCCGCCGCAGCTGTGCTGGCGCTGGCGGACTCCAGGACCCGCGCCCGGTAGTAGAATGCCGCATGACGGCGTAGGGACGGTATCGGGGCGGCCATGACCTTCAAGACCAAGGCACAACTTGCGGGCCGCCACGTCGCCGGTGTCGACGAGGCGGGGCGCGGCCCCCTGGCGGGACCGGTGTGCGCCGCCGCCGTGATCCTGCATCCCGACCGTCCCATCCGCGGGATCAGGGATTCCAAGCAGCTGACCGCCGAAGCCCGCACAGAGCTGGCGGAGCTGGTGCGCAGCCGCGCGCTGGCCTGGGCCGTGGCCTGGGCCGACCATGAGGAGATCGATCGCATCAACATCCTGCAGGCATCCTTGCTGGCCATGGCCCGCGCCGTGGCGGCGCTCGGCGTGGAACCCCACGAGGTGCAGGTGGATGGCAACCAGCTCCCGCCGGTGAAGCTCCCGGTGATCGCCATCGTGCAGGGCGACAGCAAGGTCAAGGCCATCGGCGCGGCCTCCATCCTCGCCAAGGTGGAGCGGGATGCGGCCATGCTGCGCCTGCACGCGATCTATCCCCAGTACGGCTTCGACGAGCACAAGGGCTATTCCACGCCGCAACACCTGGACGCGCTGCAGCGCCACGGCGCCTGCGCCGTGCATCGCCGCAGCTTCGCGCCGGTGCAGCGCTGCCTGCAGATGGTGATCGCGTGAAGCCGGGTTTCATCCACCTGCGGTTGCACACCGAGTATTCTCTCGCCGACAGCGTCATCCGCGTGCCGGACCTCATGGACGCGGTGAAGGCCGGCGGCATGCCCGCCGTGGGTGTCGCCGACCAGGGCAACCTGTTCGCCTTGGTGAAGTTCTACCGCGAGGCCCAGAAGGCCGGCATCAAGCCCATCGTCGGCGCGGACCTCAGGGTACGGGAAGGGGATAGCAGCGAAGCCGCGCTCATCACGCTGTTCTGCTGCGACCATGCCGGCTACCTCAACCTCTCGGCGCTCATCACCCGCAGCTACCTGGAGGGCCAGACCCGCGGCCAGCCCATGGTGGAGCGCAGCTGGTTCACCGGCCGCAGCAGCGGGCTCATCGCCCTGTCCGGCGGCCGCGAGGGGGACGTGGGCCGGGCCTTGCTGGCCGGGCGTGAGGCGGAAGCCCACGCGCGCCTCGCCGCCTGGCGCGGCCTGTTCCCGGACCGCTTCTATATAGAGGTGCAACGCACCGGCCGCGACCAAGAGGCCGAATATCTGGAAGCCGCGGTGCGCATGGCCTCCGCCACCGGCGTGCCGGTGGTGGCCACCAACGACGTGCGCTTCATCGCTTCCGACGACTTCGAGGCCCACGAGGCCCGGGTCTGCATCCAGGAAGGCCGGGTGCTGGACGACCCGCGCCGTCCCCGCAACTACAGCGAGCAGCAATACCTGAAGAGCCCCGCGGAGATGGCCGAGCTCTTCCCGGACCTGCCGGAGGCGCTCGAGAACTCCGTGGAGATCGCCCGGCGCTGCAACCTCAAGCTGGAGCTGGGCAAGAATTACCTGCCGGCGTTCCCGGTGCCGGAGGGGTTCACCACCGACAGCTTCCTGCGCGCCGAGGCGGAGAAGGGCCTGAAGCCGCGCCTCGCCAAGGTACTGGCCAAGGCCGACGTGAAGCGCGAGGAGACCGAGAGGATGTACCGGGAGCGCCTGGCGCTGGAGCTGGACGTCATCATCGGCATGAAGTTCCCGGGCTACTTCCTCAT
>DASXYJ010000256.1:0-16043 GCA_036502565.1 Gammaproteobacteria bacterium | reverse complement strand
ACCCAGGATGAAGGCCTGGGCCAGGCCGTCCGGGCTCGGCTGCACCACGTAGCTCAAGTTCAGGCCCCACTGCGACCCGTCGCCCAGCAGCGCCTGGAACATGGGCGCGTCGTGGGGCGTGGTGATGAGCAGGATGTCGCGGATGCCCGCCAGCATCAGGGTGGTGAGCGGGTGATAGATCATCGGCTTGTCGTAGATCGGCAGGAGCTGCTTGCTGATCACGCGCGTGACCGGATGCAGGCGCGTGCCCGAACCACCCGCGAGGATGATGCCCTTGTACTTCATGTGCTTCCCCGTGAAGGGCTGAGCCCCGCGGCTCAACCCTGTTTCAATATCCCCTGGCGGCGCAGGTGCGCCATCACCTGGGTCACGCACTGCTCCACGCTGTCCTGGTCGTTGTGCAGGGTGAGCTCCGCGGCCTGCGGCGCCTCGTAGGGCGCGTCGATGCCGGTGAAGTTCTTGATCTCGCCGGCGCGGGCCTTGGCATACAGGCCCTTGGGATCGCGCTTCTCGCAGACCTCGATGGGCGTGTCCACGAACACCTCCACGAACTCGCCCTGCTCCAGGAGCTCGCGCACCAGGCGACGGTCGGCGCGGAACGGCGAGATGAAGGCGGTGATCACGATCACGCCGGCGTCCACGAACAGCTTGGCCACCTCGCCGATGCGGCGGATGTTCTCAACCCGCGCCTCGTCGGTGAACCCCAGGTCCTTGTTCAGGCCGTGGCGCACGTTATCGCCGTCCAGGAGATACGAGTGGTAGCCCTCCAGGAACAGCGCCTGCTCGAGGGCGTTGGCCACGGTGGACTTGCCGGAGCCGGACAGGCCGGTGAGCCAGATGACGCAGGGCTTCTGGCCCTTCTGGTTGGCGCGCTGCACGCGGTTGACCTTGTGCTCATGCCACACCACGTTCTCGGACTTGTCCTGCAGCAGCGCCTGCACCGCGCGGGTCACCATGCCGGCACCCACGGTGCCGTTGCTGAGCCGGTCCATCACGATGAAGCTGCCGGTGGCGCGGGCGCTGGCATAGGCGTCGAAGGCCACCGGCTCGCTGAAGGTCACGCGGCACTGGGCGATCTGGTTGAGCTTGAGCTCGTCGGCGAAGTCCTTCTCCAAGGTGTTCACGTCCACCACGTGGTGGATGCGCTCCACCACGCCGAACACGTTCTTGGTGCCGATCTTGAACAGGTACTGCTTGCCGGGGAGCATGGGCGCATCCGCCATCCAGATCAGCCAGGCATCCAGGCTGGTGCTGACCTCCGGGGAGCGCTCGCTGTGCACCAGCATGTCGCCGCGGCTGATGTCGATCTCGTCCGCCAGGGTCACCGTCACCGCCATGGGGGCGAAGGCCTCCTCCAGCTCACCCTCGTAGGTGACGATGGAGGTCACGCGGCTGGAACGGCGCGAGGGCAGCGCCATCACCGCGTCGCCCTTGCGCACCACGCCGGCGGCCAGGGTGCCGCAGAAGCCGCGGAAATGCAGGTTGGGGCGATTCACGTACTGCACCGGCAGGCGCAGGTCCTTGAGGTTCACGTCGTCGCTGGCATCCACGGTCTCGAGGATGTCCAGCAGCGTCGGGCCGTGGTACCAGGACATGCCCTGGCCGCGGTGCACCACGTTCTCGCCCTTGAGGGCCGAGACCGGCACGAAGCGCACGTCGGGGATGTTGAGCTGCTTGGCCAATTCCCGGTAGTCGTCGCAGATGCGCTGGTACAGGTCCTGGTCGTAGCCCATCAGATCCATCTTGTTGACGGCCACCACCGCGTGCTTGATGCCGAGCAGCGAGACGATGAAGCTGTGGCGGTGGGTCTGGGTCAGCACACCCTTGCGCGCGTCGATGAGGATGATGGCCAGGTTGGCGGTGGAGGCGCCGGTGGCCATGTTGCGCGTGTACTGCTCATGGCCGGGGGTGTCGGCGATGATGAACTTGCGCTTCTCGGTGTTGAAATAGCGGTAGGCCACGTCGATGGTGATGCCCTGCTCCCGCTCCGACTGCAGACCGTCCACCAGCAGCGCCAGGTCCGGCACGTCGCCGGTGGTGCCGTGCTTCTTGCTGTCCTTCTCCAAGGACTTCATGTGGTCGTCGAAGATCATGTCGGTGTCGTACAGCAGGCGCCCGATGAGGGTGCTCTTGCCGTCGTCCACGCTGCCGCAGGTGATGAAGCGCAGCAGTTCCTTCTGCTGGTACTGCTTGAGGTAGCCCTCGATGTCGTCGCGGATCAGTTTCTCTTGGGCGGACATCAGAAGTACCCCTCGCGCTTCTTCTCTTCCATGGAACCGGCCTGGTCGTGGTCGATGAGGCGGCCCTGGCGCTCGGAGGTCTTGGTCAGCAGCATCTCCTGGATGATCCCGGGCAGGGTGGTGGCCTCGGAGCGCACCGCACCGGACAGGGGATAGCAACCGAGGGTGCGGAAACGCACCGTCTCGTAACGCGGCACCTCGCCCGGCTCCAGGCGCATGCGCTCGTCGTCCACCATGATCAGCGCACCGTCGCGGTCCACCACCGGGCGCGGCTTGGCGAAGTACAGCGGCACCACCGGGATGTTCTCCAGGTAGATGTACTGCCACACGTCCAGCTCGGTCCAGTTGGAGAGCGGGAACACGCGGATGCTCTCACCCTTGTTGATGCGGCCGTTATAGAGGTGCCAGAGCTCGGGGCGCTGGTTCTTCGGGTCCCAACGGTGGTTCTTGTCACGGAACGAGTAGACCCGCTCCTTGGCGCGGGACTTCTCCTCGTCGCGGCGCGCGCCGCCGAAGGCGGCGTCGAACTGATAGTGGCTGAGCGCCGTCTTCAGCGACTGCGTCTTCATGATGTCCGTGTACTTCTTGCTGCCGTAGTCGAAGGGGTTCACGCCGGCGCGCACCCCCTCCTGGTTGATGTTCACGATCAGTTCCAGGCCGAGCCGCTTCGCGGTCTCGTCGCGGAAGCGGATCATGTCGCGGAACTTCCAGGTGGTGTCCACGTGCAGCAGCGGGAACGGCAGCTTGCCGGGATGGAAGGCCTTGAGGGCCAGGTGCAGCATCACCGAGCTGTCCTTGCCGATGGAATACAGCATCACCGGCCGCTCGAACTCGGCCGCCACCTCGCGGATGATGTGGATGCTTTCGGCTTCGAGCTGCTTGAGATGGCTGAGTCGGTAGTCGGTCATCGAATGGGCATGCCTTGGGTGTACGGCGCGGGGCCGGATCAGAAGGGGATGTCGTCGTCCTGGAAGTCGCCGCCGCCGGCCGGCTCGCTGGCAGGCGCGCCGCGGCTGGGGGCCTCGTCGCGCATGCTGCGCTCGCCGCCACCGCCACCCGCGCCGCCGCGGCCGCCGCCCAGCATCTGCATCTCGTCCACCATGATCTCGGTGACGTAGTGCTTCTGCCCGTCCTTCTCGTAATCACGGGTGCGCAGGCGACCTTCGATGTAGATCTGCTGGCCCTTGCGCACGTACTCGCCGACGATCTCGGCCAGGCGGTTATAGAAGGTGAGCTTGTGCCACTCGGTGCGCTCCTTCTTCTCGCCGGTCTGCTTGTCCTTCCACGACTCATTGGTCGCGGCGGACAGGTTCACCACCGCGCCGCCGGAGGGCATGTACTTCACCTCGGGGTCGCGGCCCACCGTCGCCACCAGGATCACCTTGTTAATGCCGCGTGCCATAGCTGTACTCCAAGAGGGCCGTCTTGACGACCCGATTTACCGGAAAAAGTCGCCCATTTTACTTACCCGCTGTGGCCGGGGCCATGCTTTTTGGCCGGCCGTGGGGTGGAAAAGCGCGGGTTCGGCCCCATGTTATCACCTGTCCACCCGCCCCTGCCCTGCGCGGCTTTGCGCCGCAGCGGCGGCGCGGCGTAAACTTCAATGTTCGCTTTCCAGCTAAGGAATCTGCCCCATCCATGGCTCTCGACACCATCCGCGTCCGCGGCGCCCGTACCCACAACCTGGCCAACGTGGACGTGGACCTGCCCCGCGACAAGCTCATCGTGATCACCGGCCTGTCCGGCTCCGGCAAGTCCTCCCTGGCCTTCGACACGATCTATGCGGAGGGCCAGCGCCGCTACGTGGAATCGCTCTCGGCCTACGCCCGCCAGTTCCTCTCCATGATGGAGAAGCCGGACCTGGACCACATCGAGGGCCTGTCGCCGGCAATCTCCATCGAGCAGAAATCGACCTCACATAACCCCCGTTCCACCGTGGGCACGGTGACGGAGATCTACGACTACCTGCGCCTGTTGTTCGCCCGGGCCGGCATCCCGCGCTGCCCGGACCACCACATCGACCTCACCGCCCAGACCGTGAGCCAGATGGTGGACCAGGTGCTGGCGCTCCCGGAGGACACCAAGCTCCTGCTGCTGGCCCCGGTGATCCACGAGCGCAAGGGCGAGCACCTGGAGCTGATCGCCGAGCTGCGCGCCCAGGGCTTCGTGCGCGCCCGCATCGACGGCAAGGTGACGGAGCTGGACCAGGCCCCCAAGCTGGACCTGCGCCGCAAGCACACCATCGAAGTGGTGGTGGATCGCTTCAAGGTGCGGCCGGACATCGCCCAGCGCCTGGCGGAGTCCTTCGAGACCGCCCTGCGCCTGGCCGACGGCATCGCCCACGTGGCTTACATGGATGAGCCGGCCAAGCCCGAGATCACCTTCTCTTCCAAGTTCGCCTGTCCCGTCTGCGGCTACTCCATCTCGGAGCTGGAGCCGCGGCTGTTCTCGTTCAACAACCCGGTGGGCGCCTGCCCCGGCTGCGATGGCCTGGGCGTGCGGCAGTTCTTCGACCCGGCGCGGGTGGTGAGCCCGCAGCTGTCCCTGGCCGGCGGCGCGGTGCGCGGCTGGGACCGGCGTAATGCCTACTACTTCCAGCTCATCCAGAGCCTGGCGCGCTTCTACAAGTTCGACATCGAGACCCCCTTCGAGGACCTGCCGGAGAAGATCCGCAAGCTCATCCTCACCGGCAGCGGCGACGAATCCATCCCCTTCACCTACAGCAACGAGCGCGGCAGCAAGAGCACCCGGCGCCACCCCTTCGAGGGCGTGCTGCCCAACATGGACCGCCGCTACCGCGAGACCGAATCCATGATGGTGCGGGAGGAACTCTCCAAGTACCTGAGCGCCCGCCCCTGTCCGGACTGCGAAGGCACCCGCCTGCGCCGCGAGGCGCGCAACGTGTTCGTGGCCGGCCACAACCTGCCTTACATCACCAGCCGCTCCGTGGGGGACGCGCTCTCGTTCTTCGAGCAGCTCACCCTGCCCGGCAACCGCGGCGAGATCGCCGCCAAGATCGTCAAGGAGATCCGCGCCCGGGTCTCCTTCCTGGTGAACGTGGGCTTGGACTACCTCAGCCTGGACCGCAGCGCCGAGACCCTGTCCGGCGGCGAGGCCCAGCGCATCCGCCTGGCCAGCCAGATCGGCTCCGGCCTGGTGGGCGTGATGTATATATTGGATGAGCCCTCCATCGGCCTGCACCAGCGCGACAACGAGCGCCTGCTGCAGACCCTCATCCGCCTGCGCGATATCGGCAACACCGTGATCGTGGTGGAGCACGACGAGGACGCCATCAAGCGCGCCGACCACGTGCTGGACATGGGTCCCGGCGCCGGCGTGCACGGCGGCAAGATCGTGGCCCAGGGCACGCCTAAGCAGATCGAGGCGAATCCCGCCTCCATCACCGGCCAATACCTCTCCGGGAAGCGCAGCATCGAAGTGCCGGGCCTGCGCCTGCAGCCGGACAAGAAGCGCATGCTGCGCATCAAGAAAGCCCGCGGCAACAACCTGAAAGGCGTGGACGTGGAGATCCCCCTCGGGCTCATGACCTGCGTCACCGGCGTGTCCGGCTCGGGCAAGTCCACCCTCATCAACGACACCCTGTACCGCTACGCGGCGCGCCACCTCAACGACGCCTCCGACGAGGCCGCGCCCTGCGACGGCATCGACGGCCTGGACAAGATCGACAAGGTCATCGACATCGACCAGTCGCCCATCGGCCGCACGCCGCGCTCCAACCCGGCCACCTATACCGGCCTGTTCACCCCCATCCGCGAGCTGTTCGCAGAGGTGCCGGAGGCCCGCACCCGCGGCTATAACCCGGGGCGTTTCAGCTTCAACGTGAAGGGCGGCCGCTGCGAGGCCTGCCAGGGCGATGGCGTGATCAAGGTGGAGATGCACTTCCTGCCGGACGTGTACGTGGCCTGCGACGTCTGCAAGGGCAAGCGCTACAACCGCGAGACCCTGGACATCCGCTACAAGGGCAAGAACATCACCGAAGTGCTGGAGATGACGGTGGAGGACGCGCTGGAGTTCTTCGGCGCCGTGCCGGTGGTGGCCAACAAGCTGCGCACCCTCACCGCCGTGGGCCTCACCTACGTGCGCCTGGGGCAGAACGCCACCACCCTCTCCGGCGGCGAAGCCCAGCGCGTCAAGCTGGCCCGCGAGCTCTCCAAGCGCGACACCGGCAGCACCCTCTATATATTGGACGAGCCCACCACCGGCCTGCACTTCCACGACATCGACCAGCTGCTGGGCGTGCTGCGCCAGCTGCGCGACGGCGGGAGCACCGTGGTGATCATCGAGCACAACCTCGACGTCATCAAGACCGCGGACTGGATCATCGACCTGGGACCGGAAGGCGGTGCCGGCGGCGGCAAGGTGCTGGTCACCGGCACGCCGGAAGATGTGGCGGCCACACCCGAGTCGTATACCGGCCACTTCCTGAAACCGGTACTGGAAGCTGCGGAACAACCCCGCAGCAAACGCACCGGCACGCGGCGCTGAGTCTCATGGCCCTGGGCTAGAATGTAGCGCCCGCTCCCGGGCGCTCCCGAAGCCGTCATGTCCAATCCCCAGGCCATCTGCGTGCTCGGCATGCATCGCAGCGGCACCAGCTGCCTCACCGGCATGCTGGAAGACGCCGGCGTGTTCCTGGGCCAGGTCTCCAAGCAGAACCCCTACAACAAGAAGGGCAACCAGGAGAACCTGGACATCATGCGGCTCAACGACGCGGTGCTCGCCGCGAACGGCGCCGCCTGGGACCGCCCACCCGAAGGCGAGGTGAGCTGGAGCCAGGAGCAGCGGCATGCGCTCCACGCGATCCTCTCCCAATACCAGGGCCATGCGCCCTGGGCCTTCAAGGACCCGCGCACGCTATTCACGCTATCCGGCTGGCGCGAGGCGCTGCCGGAGCTGCTCTGCATCGGCACCTTCCGCCATCCCGGCGCCGTGGCCCAGTCCCTGCATCGCCGCGGCAAGCTGCCACCCGAACAGGGTTTCGGACTCTGGCTGCGCTACAACCAACGCTTGCTGCGATACCACACCGAGCAGCGCTTCGACCTGCTGTGCTTCGACCTCGCGCCGGAGGCTTACATGCAGGCGGCGACGCGGGCCTTCGGCCGCCTGGGCCTGGATGCCTCCCATACCTCCTTCGCGTTCTTCGAGGAACAGCTGCGCAACACCGCCATCGAACCCATGTTCGCCGCACCTCCCGCGGAAGCGATGCATCTCTATGAGCAGCTGCGGGACCTCGCGGCGTGATGGCCTGGTTCCACCGCCCCAAGCTCTCGCTGGTCGTGATCGTCTACGACATGGGACGCGAAGCGCCCCGCACCCTGCGCTCGCTGGCGTTGCCCTATCAGACCGGTATCGCTGCGGATGACTACGAAGTCATCGTCGTGGACAACGGCTCGCCCGTGCCACTCGGGGAGGCCGTGGTACAAGCCTGCGGCCCGCAGTTCCGCTACCTCTATATAGATAAAGCCGCCAAGTCCCCGGCTGCCGCCATCAACCAGGGGGTGGCCATGGCCCGCGGCAAGTACGTGGGCATCTTCATCGATGGCGCGCGCCTCGCCAGCCCCGGGCTGCTGGCGCTGGCACTGGAAGCCTTCCGGCTGCATGCCGACCCGGTGGTGGCGACGCTGGCCTGGCACCTGGGTCCCGAGCTGCAGCAGAAGTCGGTGCTCAAGGGCTACGACAATGCGGCGGAAGACCAGCTCCTGGAGAGCATCGCTTGGCCCCGGGACGGCTACCGGCTGTTCGAGATCTCGGTGCTGGCGGCCTCCTCCTTCAAGGGCTATGCCGCCGCCCCCTCCGAGAGCAATGCCTTGTTCCTGAGGCGCGGCACATACAAGAAGCTGGGCGGATTCGATCCGGCCTTCGACCTGCCCGGCGGCGGTCTCCTCAACCTGGATTTCTTCATCCGCGCCCTGGAGCGGGAGTCGCCGCTGGTCATGTTGTTCGGCGAAGGCACCTTCCACCAGATCCACGGCGGCGCCTCCACCAGTGCACCGGCCGAGACGGACCGTTTCCAGCAGTGGGCCGCGCAATACCAGCGCATCCGCGGCAAGCCCTGGCGGCATCCCGAGAAAGTCATGCAGTACCTGGGCGCTCCGACCCATCCTTCCCTGCAAGCTGCGTTCGCCGCGCTGCCGCGCTGACCCGCGCCGGGACGCCGGACCCGCGATGTTATACTGCCCGCCGTCCGCATCCCTCCGGCGCCGCCCATGAACGGACCCATCGCCTTCATCATCTCCTGGCAGCGCCCGCTCTATCTCTGGGCCTGCCTCGACAGCCTTTACCGCCACACCAAGGTCCCCTGCCGCTTCGTGCTGATCGACAATGCATCCGCCGATCCGGTGGTGCACCAGGTCATCGAAGCCTTCGAAGCCCGCGGCCTCTTCTACCGGGTGCACAAGCGCAGCGAGAACAGCTCGCGCGCGCTGCCGGAAGCCATCAAGGCCTACGCCGAGTCCGGCGAGCTCAGCGACTATTTCTGCAAGATCGACGGTGACGTGGTGGTGCTGCCCGGCGAACCCTGCTGGCTGGGACGCTTCATGCAGGTGGCGGAGTCCAACCCGAAGCTCGCCATGCTGGGCTCGCTGGTGGACAAGAGTGACTTCGTGGATCCGGTCTGGGCCGCCAAGCGCTTCCCCGGCATCACGCCCGAGCAGTTGAGCTTCCTGGTGAAGGACAAGAGCCCGGAGCGAAAGCTGCAGGAGGACTACAGCGAGCCGCTCATCGACCCCTTCAACCCGCCGGGTCGGCTCATGTACCTGAAGCGCGAGATGATCGAGCGCGGCGGCCTGTTGCGGGACAAACTCCTGTACGAATCCGCCAAACGCCTGGGCTACGAGGCCGCCATCGTCACCTCGGTGCGCCACCGCCACCTCTCCTTCCAGAACCTCTACGACTACCCCGAGATCGACGTGGCGGGGCGCAACCAGTTCTTCAAGGGCCTCGAGGGTCAGGGCAGATGAGCGGCCTCCTGTGCCGGCTACGGGACCGCGGCGTCCTCGGCCTCTACCGCTGATCCCCGGACGGACCGACCGCATCATGTTGCCCACCTTCGTATGCATCGGCGGCCAGAAGACCGGCACCACCTGGCTCTACCACAAGCTCATCCCTCACCCGGATGTGTTCCTGCCGGCCACGAAGGAGCTGAACTTCTTCTACCGGGACCTGCCGCGGCCTTGGTATGAGCAGCAGTTCGAAGGCGCCCGGCCGGGACAGGCCCGCGGCGACATCTCCCCCAACTACATGGCCTTGCCCGGCGTGGCGGAACGGATGAGCGAGCTGCTGCCGGAGGCCAGGATCATCTGCATGCTGCGGGAACCCGTGTCCCGGGCCCGCTCCCAATACGGGATGGCGACGCAGCTCGGCAACATCCCCGCCGATACTCCCTTCATCGAAGCGTTCCGCCATAACCTCCAGTTCATCAAGGAGCGGGGCCGCTACACGGAGCTTATCAGCCGTTTCAGCAGGTACTATCCGCTGGGCGAGCAGTTGCTGGTGTTGCTCTATGACGACCTGTTGGCCGACCCCCACGGATTCTTCCGCGCCATCTGCCGCCATATCGGCGTGGACGAGGACTATGCGCCGGCGGACCTGGCTGACCGGGTGCGCGCCAGCGAGGGCGGGTTCCAGTTGAGCCGGGAGGACGAGGCGGAGGCGCGGGCCTATTATTCGAGCCACGTCACCGCCCTCGAAGGGCTGCTGGGACGCTCCTTGGATACCTGGCGCAACTGATGAGACGCGGATTGTCCGCCATAGCAGCAGCCAAACGCGCCGCCCTGGGGCGGCGGGTGGCGCGGTTCAGGCGTCACCTGAGCGACATACGCCGCCGCCCCATACGCGTAGTCGAAGCTGCCCCCGGATTCCGCGCCGTCGAGGCCGGCGGGCAAGAGATGTTGCCTTCCGACATCCGCGCGCAGCTCACCGCCGATCCCAGCCAGTGGCTCGGGCGGCGCCTGTTCCAGGCTGACCAGACCCTGATCTTCGACAACGTCCTGGGGCGCTTCACGCGCATCGACCCGCGCGCCATCGGGCGCGAAGCGACCATCGACATGGAGACCGGGGCCTCGCAGCGGTTCCGGGTGCTGATCTATGCCTTGACCAAGGGGCTCGGCCTGCACCCGATACTCCCCGAGAACGCCGCAGCCCGGCTACGCGGCATCGGGCTCTCGGACGACCGCTGCTACGCCCGCGTGCTGGCACGTCTCTTCGACTACACCAACACCTACTATCACAAGCAGCCTTTCCTGGACATCTGCGCGGCTGAGCCCGGCTACTCCGACCTGGACTTCATCATCTCGTCAGACGTGTTCGAGCATCTCCCGCCGCCGCCCGACGTGGCGTTCCGCAACTGCCACCGCATGCTGAAGCCGGGCGGGGTGCTGATACTCACGGTGCCCTACGGCGACCAGACCGAGCACACCGTGGAGCACTATCCCTCGCTGCATCAGTGGACGTTGCGCAAGCGGCCGGCATCCGGGGGCATCGCGGGCGGCTACTACATCGAGAACATCGACGTCCGCGGCGAACGCGAGGTGTTCGACAAGGTCCGGTTCCACGGCGGCCCGGGGCAGACGGTGGAGATGCGGGTGTTCTCGAAGAAGCACCTGCTGGAGCTCGCCGCGCAGAACGGCTTCACCGCGGAGATCGTGGCGGAGGACGTCCCGCTGTTCGGCATCTGGAACCAAGGCAACATGCACAGCCTGCCGATGATCCTGCGCAAGCGCTGAGCCGCAGGCTGCGGCCCCGCACATCAGGCCTTGATCACGTTCTCCTGGGGTTTGCGGAAGCGGCCACGGGTGTCCACCAGCAGCTTGGCCTTGGCGCCGATGAGCGCGTAGTCGAAACCGTCGTGGTCGGTGGCCAGCAGCACCGCGTCGAAGCCCGCCAGGCTCTCGGCAGTCAGGTCCACGCTGGTGAGATCGAAACGGTGCTCGCGCATCCTGGGGAACTTGGGTACGAAGGGATCCGAGTAGGCCACCGCGGCGCCCTTCTCCCGCAGTAACTCCATGATCTCCACCGCCGGGGACTCGCGGGTGTCGTCGACATTCTTCTTGTAGGCGATGCCCAACACCAGCAGCTTGCTGCCCTTGAGGGCCTTGCCGCGCTGGTTCAGGGCCGCCACGGTCTTCTCGATCACCCACTCCGGCATGCGGCTGTTCACCTCGCCCGCCAGGCGGATGAAGCGCGTGTCCACGCCGTACTCCAGGGCCTTCCAGGTCAGGTAGAAGGGGTCGATGGGGATGCAGTGGCCGCCGAGGCCGGGACCGGGATAATAAGGCACGAAGCCGAAGGGCTTGGTGGCGGCGGCATCGATCACCTCGTGGATGTCGATGTCCATGCGGTCCGCCACGATCTTCATCTCGTTCACCAGGCCGATGTTGATGGCCCGGTGGATGTTCTCCAGGAGCTTGGTCATCTCCGCAGTGCGCAGCGAGCTCACCGGCACCACTTTGTCGATCACGCCTGAATACAGCGCCACGGCCACCTCCCGGCAGGCGGGCGTGAGGCCGGACACGATCTTGGGGATGGTCTGGGTGTGGAAGCTCTTGTTGCCCGGGTCCTCGCGCTCCGGCGAATACACCACGAAACCGTCCACGCCGGGCGTGAGGCCGGCCGCCTGCATCACCGGCAGCACCAGCTCTTCGGTGGTACCGGGATAGGTGGTGCTCTCCAGGGACACGGCCTGACCCTTGCGCAGATGGGGCTTGAGCTCCGCCATGGTGTTGACGATGAAGCTCACGTCCGGCTCGTGGTGGCGGCCCAAGGGGGTCGGCACGCAGATGATCAGGGCATCGCAGTCCTTCGCCAGGGCGAAGTCGGCACTGGCCTGGAACCTGGCCTGCACGGCCTTGGCGATGCGCGCCGCGGGGATCTGGGCGATGTAACTCGAACCCGCGTTCAGCGCCTGGACCTTGGCCGGGTCGATATCGAGCCCGGTCACGGCGAAGCCCGCCTCGCTGAAGCGCAGCCCCAGGGGCAGGCCCACGTAGCCCAGCCCCACGATGCCGATACGGGCGCTCTTGTCCTTCAGCTTCTGTAACAGGGCCTGGTGCACGGACATGCTCATCCCGAGGACGGTTGACGGCGACTCCCCGCCGAGGTGCCTATGATAATCTGCCGGGGCTCTTGCAAACGGCGTCTTTTCCGCCGTGGGATGAGGTCCGGATGCCTATCAATGCCTGGATCGCGATAGCGGTGACCCTGGGTTGCCTCGTCACCCTCGCCACCAGCCAGTTCGGCACCGACCTCGTGATGATGGCGGGCCTCACGGTGCTGATGCTGGCCCGCATCATCAATCCCCAGGACGCCCTCTCCGGCTTCGCCAACGAGAGCCTCCTCGCCATCGGCGCGCTCTACGTGCTGGCCGCCGGCCTGCGCGAGACCGGCGCCCTCAACCAGGTGGTGGGGCGCATCTTCGGCCGGCCCGCCTCCCCCACAGAGGCCCAGGCCCGCATGATGCTGCCGGTGGCCTTCATGGGCGCCTTCATGAACTCCACGCCCTTGGTGGCCACCTTCCTGCCCTACGTGTCCGACTGGTCGCGCCAGTGCCGCATCTCGCCTTCCAAGCTCATGATCCCGCTGTCCTATGCCGCCATCTTCGGCGGCACCTGCACGCTCATCGGCACCAGCACCAACCTGGTGGTCAACGGCATGCTCACGGGGCAGGCCCACCTGCCCGGCATGGGGTTCTTCCAGCTGGCCTGGATCGGCGTGCCCTGCGCCATCATCGGCATCACCTACGTGCTGGTGGTGGGTCGCTGGCTGCTGCCGGAGCGCATCCCGGTGTTCTCCCAGGCCAAGGACGCCCGCGAATACACCATCGAGATGATGGTGGCCATGGACAGCCCGCTGGAGGGCCAGACGGTGCAGGCCGCCGGCCTGCGGCACCTGCCGGGCCTGTACCTGGTGGAGATCGAGCGCGGCGGCGAAGTGATCCCGGCGGCCGGCCCGGAAGAGAAGCTCAAGGGCGGCGACCGGCTGGTGTTCGCCGGCGTCACCGAATCGGTGGCGGACCTGCAGCGCATCAAGGGCCTCACCCCGGCCACCGACCAGGTGTTCAAGCTGGACGCGCCGCGCACCGCGCGCATGCTCATCGAAGCGGTGGTGGCGCCGCATTGCCCCATCGTGGGCAAGACCATCCGCGAGGGCCAGTTCCGCACCGTCTACAAGGCCGTGGTCATCGCCGTGGCGCGCAACGGCCGGCGCATCGAAGGCAAGATCGGCGACATCGTGCTGCGCGAGGGCGACACCCTGCTCTTGGAGACCGACCGGGACTTCCCGGCCCGCCACCGCAACTCCCGTGACTTCCTGCTGCTGCACTCCCTGGAAGGCGCGGTGGTGCCGCGCTACGACAAGAGCTGGATCGCCTGGGGCATCCTGCTGGGCCTGGTGGTCGCCAAGGGCTTCAACCTGCTGCCGCTCTCGACCGCCGCTTTCCTGGCGGCCGGGCTCATGATCGCCACCCGCTGCTGCAGCATCTCCGCCGCCCGCCGCAGCGTGAACTACGAGGTGCTCATCGCCATCGGCGCGGCCTTCGGCATCGGCAAGGCCCTGGAAGTCAGCGGCGCGGCGGGGTTCATCGCCCACGGGCTGGTGGCCTTGGCCCACAACGATCCCTTCCTGCTGCTGGCCGCCATCTACGGGGGCACCATGCTGCTCACGGAGGTGGTGACCCACAACGCCGCGGCGGTGATCGTGTTTCCGATAGCCCTCGCTACCACCACTTCCCTGGGGCTCAACTTCACGCCCTTCGTCATGGCCATCACCATGGCGGCCTCCGCCAGCTTCGCCACCCCCATCGGCTACGCCACCAACCTCATGGTGTATGGCCCCGGCGGCTACCGCTTCAGCGACTTCCTGCGCTTCGGCGTGCCCCTGAACCTGATGATGTGGGTAGTGACCGTGACCATCATCCCGCACGTATGGCCGCTGGTGGCAGCGACCTAAGACTCGGCGTTCCCCGCGGAAAAGAAAAAGCCGGGCAGGGCCCGGCTTTTTTGTCTGCGACGCTTGAGTCGCTGATTACTTCTCGGCCTTCTTGGTGACCTTCTTGGCCGCAGGCTTCTTCTCAGCCTTCTCGGCTTTCTCCGCCTTGGGCGCGGCAGCCTTGGCCTTCTTGGCAGGCTTCTCGGCCTTCTCAGCCTTCACCGCAGGAGCCTTCTCGGCCTTGTCCTTGCGCTCGGGCTTGATCTTGGCCGGGGCGTCGTTGGCGGCAGCCTGGTCGGCGCGGTCCACCAGCTGCATCACCGCCATGGGGGCGCTGTCGCCCGGACGGATGCCGTGCTTCAGGATGCGGGTGTAGCCGCCGGCACGCGTCTTGTAGTGGGGACCGATGTCCGTGAACAGCTTCACCACCACGTCCTGGTCGCGCAGGCGGTCGAAGGCCAGGCGGCGCTTGGCCACGCTGTCGATCTTGGCGAGGGTGATCAGCGGCTCCACCACGCGGCGCAGCTCCTTGGCCTTCGGCACGGTGGTACGGATGGTCTCGTAGCGCAGCAGCGCCGAGGCCATGTTGCGCATCAGCGCCGCACGGTGCGAGCTGTTGCGGCTGAGTTGTCTGCCGGAATTTTGGTGACGCATTCTTCTATTCCCGATAAGAACGGCACATGGATGTGCCGTCGTCTAAAAATACTCACACTTCGCTCTTGAAGCGGAAAGTGCGAATTCACTTCGCACTTTCCGGGCTGGAAATGCCTGGATGGCATTTCCAGCAGGATCAGCCCTTACGCCGTCTTCTTGAGGCCAACCGGCGGCCAGGCTTCGAGCTTCATACCGAGGGACAGGCTGTGCTGGGCCAGCACGTCCTTGATCTCGGTGAGCGACTTCTTGCCCAGGTTCGGCGTCTTGAGCAGCTCGACCTCGGTCTTCTGCACCAGGTCGCCGATGTACTGGATGTTCTCCTGCTTAAGGCAGTTGGCGGAGCGCACGGTCAGCTCCAGCTCGTCCACCGGCTTCAGCAGGATCGGGTCGAAATGGGCTTCGCCGCCGGCGCCGCGGCCCTGGTCGCGGCCCTTCAGGTCCACGAACGCAGCCAGCTGCTCCGACAGGATGGTCGCGGCGCGGCGGATGGCCTCCTCCGGCTCGATGGTCCCGTTGGTCTCGATGTCGATGACCAGCTTGTCGAGGTCGGTGCGCTGCTCGACGCGGGCGCTCTCGACGTTATAAGTCACGCGGCGCACCGGGCTGAACGAGGCGTCCAGCTGCAGGCGGCCGATGGGACGGGTCTCTTCCTCGAACTGCAGGCGCTGGTTGGCCGGCTGGTAGCCGCGGCCGCGCTTCACCTTGAGCTTCATGTTGAGGGAGCCCGCGCTGTTCAGGTGCGCGATCACCAGGTCCTTGTTCACGATCTCGACGTCGTGATCCAGCTGGATGTCGGCGGCGGTCACCACGCCCGGGCCCTTCTTGGAGAGGCTCAGGGTGGCTTCGTCGCGGGTGTGCATGCGGATGGCGAGCTGCTTCAGGTTCAGCAGGATGTCGACCACGTCCTCTTGCACGCCCTCGATGGTGGTGTACTCATGGAGCACGCCCTCGATCTCCGCCTCGATGGCGGCGGCGCCGGGCATGGAGGAGAGCAGGATGCGGCGCAGTGCGTTGCCCAGGGTGTGGCCGAAACCACGCTCTAGGGGCTCCAGCACGACGCGGGCCTGGTTCTCGGACTGGGCGTTCACGCCCACGAGACGCGGCTTCAGGAATTCAGTGACGTTACCCTGCATGGGGTTGGACCTCTGTTAAGACCTAATTACTTGGAGTACAACTCGACGACCAGGTTCTCGTTGATGTCCGGCA
>DASXYJ010000255.1:0-4343 GCA_036502565.1 Gammaproteobacteria bacterium | reverse complement strand
AGGACAAGCTGGCGAACCTCCTGGGCTCGGGCAACCTCTTCTGGGTGCTGCTGACCTTCATCGGCATCGGCGTGCTGCTGGCCTTCACGCCCTGCATGCTGCCGATGATCCCGATCCTCTCCGGCATCATCGTGGGCCAGGGCAAGAAGCTGACCACGCGGCGGGCTTTCTCGCTCTCGCTGGTGTACGTGCTGGCCATGTCCATCACCTATGCGGTGGTGGGGGTGGTGGTGGGCCTGTTGGGCGCGAACATCCAGCTGGCGCTGCAGAACCCCTGGGTGCTCTCGGCCTTCGCGGCGCTGTTCGTGGCGCTGGCGCTCTCCATGTTCGGGCTCTATGAGCTGCAGGTGCCGAGCCATGTGCAGACCTGGCTCACCCAGCACAGCAACGCGCAGAAGTCCGGCGCCTTCCTGGGCGTGGCGGTGATGGGCGTGCTCTCGGCGCTGATCGCCGGCCCCTGCATCACGGCGCCCTTGGTGGCGGTGCTGGTGTTCATCGGCAAATCCGGCTCGGCGCTGCGCGGGGGCCTGGCGCTCTTCGCCATCGGCCTCGGCATGGGGATACCGCTCCTGGCGATCGGCACTTCCGCCGGGCGGCTGGTGCCGAAGGCCGGCGGCTGGATGAACACGGTGAAGCACGTGTTCGGGGTGGTGATGCTGGGCCTGGCCATCTGGTTCATCGGCCGGGTGATCCCGGGGCCGGCGACGCTGGCGCTGTGGGCGATCCTCGCCATCGTGTGCGGCATCTACATGGGCGCCCTGGAGATGGGCACCCAGGGCTGGGGACGCCTGTGGCGCGGCCTCGGTTTCGTGGGCCTGCTGTATGGCCTGATCCTGCTCCTGGGCGCCGCCACCGGGGGCGATGACCTGTTCCAGCCCTTGGCGAAGTTCGCGGTGCGTGCTTCGGCGCAGGCGCCGGGCGCGGCGGCGCAGACCGCGGCGCAGGTGCTGCCTTTCAAGCGCATCAAGAGCGTGGCGGACCTGGACAAGGAGATCGCGCTCGCCAACGGCCGGCCGGTGATGCTGGATTTCGCGGCGGACTGGTGCGTCTCCTGCAAGGAGCTGGAGCACGATACCTACGCGGACCCGGCGGTGCAGGCGGCCCTCAAGGACGCGGTGCTGTTGCAGGCGGATGTGACCGCCAACGACGACGACGACAAGGCGCTGTATGCGCGCTTCGGCATCTTCGGGCCGCCGGGGGTGATGTTCTTCGGCGCCGACGGCAAGGAACAGACGGCCTATCGCGTGGTCGGATATCTTGGTCCGGATGATTTCCTGAAACGTGTCAACGCCGCGTTTCCGGCCGCGAAATAGACTAGTAGCGGAATCCCGCTAGAATCTGCAGACGGCGCCCCCGGCGCCGCAGTCCGTCGGAGATCGAATCGATGCAAGCGCCGCGTAGTCTCCCGATCATCGTGTTGCTGCTGGTGGCCGCCGGTGCCGCCGGCTTCGGCGTGTACCAGTGGCTCGCGCCCACCTCGGGCCCGGCTCCCACCAACGGCACGCCGGTGGCGCAGGCGGTGACGGCGCCGCGGCCCATGTCGCCGGAGGAGGCGCTCGGCACCAAGTTCGAGGGCCTGAACGACAGCGGCAGCCATGCGCTGAACGACTGGCGCGGCAAGGTGGTGCTGGTGAATTACTGGGCGACCTGGTGCGGGCCCTGCCGCGAGGAGATCCCGCTCTTGGTGAAGCTGCAGGCGCAGTACGCGAGCCAGGGCTTGCAGGTGGTGGGCATCGCCACCGACGAGAGCTCCCAGAAGGACGTGAAGGACTACCTGGCGAAGATGGTGGTGAACTATCCGATGCTGATGGGCGACGAGAACGTGGACCGGATGGTGGCGGGCTTCGGCGGGAACCTGATCGGCCTGCCCTTCAGCCTGCTCCTGGACCGGGACGGCCACGTGATCAAGCTGAGCGCGGGCCAACTGGACCCGAAGGATACGGACCAGATGGTGCGGGATGCCCTGGCTCAGCCGGTGAAGCCGGGGTCCAGCGCGGCGCCGACCACGGCGCCGGGCGGCGAGGCGCCGAAAGCGGCTAAGACGGCATCCACGGCTAAATAAGGCCTATCTCCCACAAACGGGCAGATTTCCACCAGACGGGTGGACAAATCGCCTTTCCTGAACCACAATTATCCGACCCCGAAGTACCAGGGAAGCCGGCGCTAAGCTGGCGACGCGAAAGACCCGCTGGAAAATCGGGCAAAAGCGCGGGTATCATGGGGTATCGTCGGATAACCTCCGAGATTGCGCTCGCCTCAGGCCTCTTCCGAAAGGGCAGGCCTAAAGGCGGTGTCGCCTTTCGAATCAGGGCTGGAGCCGGCTCGGACCGGCAGAGCGATAAGGGCGGCTTCGGCTGCCATTTCCCGGGAACGAGGTGAGTGTGGCCCAGATCCTGTTGCTGAACGGCCCGAACCTGAACCTGTTGGGTAAGCGGGAACCGCACCTCTACGGGCCCGACACCCTGGCGGCCATCGAGAAGCACCTGAAGGGCCTGGCCCAGCAGGTGGGCCATGAGCTGGACGCCTATCAGAGCAACCACGAGGGCGAGCTGATCGACCGCATCCAGACGGCGGCGACCGATGGCACCGCGATCCTGATCTTCAATCCGGGCGGCTATACCCACACCAGCATCGCGCTGCGCGATGCGCTCCTGGCGGTGGCCCTGCCCTTCCTGGAAGTGCACATCAGCAACCCGTTCCGGCGCGAGCATTTCCGCCGCCATTCCTATTTCACGGACATCGCTGTCGGCTGCATCAGCGGCTGCGGCGCCATCGGCTACGAGCTGGCCCTGACCGCGGCGGTGCGCCGCCTGCAGCAGGTGCCGCCGACGCCGCAGGGCAAGAACTAGACCGTTCCCAACGAATCCCTTTCCAGACGCACTTCCCAGACGGGGTACATCCATGGATATCCGCAAGGTCAAGAAGCTCATCGAACTGCTGGAAGAGTCCGGCATCGCCGAGATCGAGATCACCGAGGGCGAGGAGTCGGTGCGCATCAGCCGCTATAGCGGCCCCGCGCCCCAGCCCATGATGATGCAGGCTCCCATGCAGATGGGGGCGATGCCCGCCGCCGCGCCCGCGGCTGCCGCGGCGCCTGCCGCCCCCGCGGCGCCGGCCCTGCCGCCGGGCCATGCGGTGAAGTCGCCCATGGTGGGCACCTTCTATAGAGCCGCTTCGCCCGGCGCCAAGTCCTTCGCCGACGTGGGCCAGAGCGTGAAGGAAGGCGACGTGCTGTGCATCATCGAGGCCATGAAGATGATGAACCAGATCGAGTCGGACAAGGCTGGCGTCATCAAGGCGATCCTCGCAAATAATGGCGACCCCGTTGAGTTTGGTCAGCCGCTGTTCGTGATCGAGTAAGGCGCCGCCATGCTCGAAAAAGTCGTCATAGCCAACCGCGGCGAGATCGCGCTGCGCATCCTGCGCGCCTGCAAGGAGCTCGGCATCCGCACCGTGGCGGTGCACTCCACCGTGGACAAGGACCTGAAGCACGTGCTGCTGGCGGATGAGTCCGTCTGCATCGGGCCGCCCCCCTCCGCCGAGAGCTACCTCAACATGCCGGCCATCATCAGCGCCGCCGAGGTGACGGACGCGGTGGCCATCCATCCCGGCTACGGGTTCCTGGCGGAGAACGCCGACTTCGCCGAACGCGTGGAACAGAGCGGCTTCATCTTCATCGGCCCCCGCGCCGAGACCATCCGCCTGATGGGCGACAAGGTCTCGGCCAAGAACGCCATGAAGAAGGCCGGCGTGCCGACGGTGCCGGGCTCCGAAGGCGCCCTGCCGGACGATCCGAAAGAGATGCTGCGGATGGGCCGCGAAGTGGGCTATCCGGTGATCATCAAGGCCGCCGGCGGCGGCGGCGGACGCGGCATGCGCGTGGTGCACAGCGAGGCCGCGCTGGTGGCTGCCGTCGGCATGACCAAGGCCGAGGCCAAGTCGGCCTTCGGCAACGACATGGTGTACATGGAGAAATTCCTGGAGCACCCGCGCCACATCGAGTTCCAGGTGCTGGCGGACGGCCAGGGCAACGCGGTGCACCTGGGCGAGCGCGACTGCTCCATGCAGCGCCGCCACCAGAAGGTGATCGAGGAGGCGCCGGCCCCGGGCATCACCGAGAAGCAGCGCAAGGCCATGGGCGACCGCGTGGTGGAGGCCTGCAAGAACATCAAGTACCGCGGCGCCGGCACCTTCGAGTTCCTGTTCCAGGACGGCAACTTCTACTTCATCGAGATGAACACCCGCGTGCAGGTGGAGCACCCGGTGACGGAGATGGTCACCGGCATCGACATCGTGAAGTGGCAGCTCATGATCGCGGCCGGCATGCCCTTCACCCTGAAGCA
>DASXYJ010000254.1:0-24571 GCA_036502565.1 Gammaproteobacteria bacterium | reverse complement strand
ACGTCCACGAGGGTCGCGCCGGCGGCAGTCGCGGCGGCAGCCGCGGCGAGCGCGTTGCCTACGTTATGGCGGCCCGGCAGCGAGACCGAGAGGTCCGCCTCGCCCAGGGGCGAGACCAGGCGGAAGCGCCAGGAACCCGCGGCATCCTGCTGCAAGGAACCCGGCGCCGGATGGAAGTCCGCGGTGGAGGCGAAACCGAAAGTGCGGATGCCGTGCTGGCCCGCCATCTCACGCCACAGCGGCGCATAAGTGTCGTCGGCATTGATGACGGCGGTGCCGCCCGCGGCGAGATGGGTATAGATGGCGCCCTTCTCCTTCGCCACGCCGGCGATGTCCTTGAGGAACTCGAGATGCGCGGGACCGGCGTTGGTGATGACGCTCACGTCCGGCGCCGCCAGTTCCGCCAGGTAGCCGATCTCGCCCGGATGGTTGGTGCCCATCTCTATTACCGCATAGCGGCAGGAGGCATCCAGCTCCAGCAGGGTCAGGGGCATGCCGATATCGTTGTTGAGGTTGCCGCGGGTCGCCAGCGTGGCACCGCTCAGCTTGAGGATGCTGGCGATCATCTCCTTGAGCGTGGTCTTGCCGCTGGAGCCGGTGACGCCCACCAGCTTCAAGGGGAATTTGCGGCGCCAGGCGGCGCCGTAGAGACCGAGCGCCTTGCGGGTGTCCTGCACCAACACCTGCGGGAGATCCGAAGCCACCTGGCGCTGCACCAGCGCGCCGGCGGCGCCGAGCTTCTCCGCCTGGGCCAGGAACTCGTGGCCGTCGAAGTTCTCGCCCTTGATGGCGATGAAGAAGTCGTCCTTCGCCAGCTTGCGGGTGTCTTGGTTCACGCAGGCGAAATCCCGGTCCGCGCCGATGAGCTTGCCGCCGGTAGCCGCCGCGACTTCAGACAGGCGCCGGCTCATGCCGCAGCTCCCACCAGCCGGGCCGCGGTCTCGCGGTCGCTGTAATGCAACTTCTGCGTGCCGATGACCTGGTCGGTCTCGTGGCCCTTGCCCGCCACCAGCACCACGTCGCCGGGCTGGGCGCCACGCACCGCACGCTCCACGGCGCGGGCGCGCTCGCGCTCCACGGTGACGCGGGAGTGATCCTTGATGCCTGTCAGTATCTCCGCGACGATGGCGTCGCCGTCCTCACCGCGGGGGTTGTCGTCGGTGACCACGATGCGGTCCGCGAGACGCTCGGCGATGGTGCCCATCTGCGGGCGCTTGCCGCGGTCGCGCTCACCGCCGCAGCCGAACACGCACCAGAGGCGGCCGCGGGTATGGCCGCGGGCGGCGTCGAGGGCTTTCTCCAGGGCATCCGGGGTATGGGCGTAGTCCACCACCACCAGCGGCAGCTTCTGGCCCCCGCCGAAACATTCCATGCGGCCCGGCACGGTGCGGGCCCGGGCCAGCGCTTCCAGCGTGGCCTCGAAGTCCATGCCGAGCGCCAGCAGCGCGCCTTGCACCGCCAAGAGGTTCTCGGCGTTGAAGCGCGCCAAGAGGCGCGAGTCCACGTGGCCCTCTCCCGCTTCGCTCTTCACGTCGAAGCTCAGGCCGCCGCTGCCCAAGCTGAGATCGGAACCCTTGAGCGTGGTGCCGCGCGGGCTGTCGCGCCCTTCCAGGCTGTAGCCGATGCACTCCACGCCTGCCGGCAGCGTCGCCGCCAGTTCGCGGCCGAAGGCGTCATCCAGGTTGATGACGGCGTACCGGAGGCCGGCGTGCCCGAAGAGCCGGCGCTTGGCAGCGCCGTAGCTCGCCATGTCGCCGTGATAATCCAGGTGATCGCGGGTCAGGTTGGTGAACACGCCCACGTAGAGGTGCGCGCCATCCACGCGGCCCTGATCGAGCGCGTGGCTGGAGGCCTCCATGCTCACGTGCTGGAGACCCTGCTCACGGAAGCGCGCGAACCAGGCCTGGGTGCTGACCGCGTCCGGCGTGGTGTGGGTCGGCGCCTCGAGCTTGCCGTAGCTGCCGAAGCCCACGGTGCCCAGCACACCGCAGGGCTTGCCGGTCTCGCTCAGGGACTGGGCGACGATGAGGCTCACGGAGGTCTTGCCGTTGGTGCCGGTCACCGCCATCACCTTCTGGTGCGCAGTGGGATCGCCATAGAAACGCGCGGCGATGGCGGAAGCCTTGTGGCCGAGATCCGGCACCGCTACCGCCGGCAGGCCGGCGGGCAGCGGCATATATGGAGAAGCGCCGTCCGGGTCGTAGAACACAGCCACGGCGCCACGGGCCCGCGCATCGGCAAGATGCTTGAGCCCGTGGTGGTCATGGCCCTTGCAGGCGAGGAACAGATGACCGGGGCCGACACCCCGGCTATCCAAGGCGAGGCCGCGGATGGAGACCTCGCCGCCCGCAGGCAGCCTGGCATCGCCCGGGAGCAACCGCTCCAGGCGCATGCCGGAAAGATCGTGGGCTTCGGCCATCATGGCGGCCCCACCGTGTTCACCGCCAGCGAGGTCGCCGGCAGGCTCTGCAAGTCGTCCGGCATCACGTCCAGCAGGCGCAGCGCGCCGCGCATCACCTGCGCGAACACCGGCGCCGAGACCTTGCCGCCCATGTAGTTGCCGTGGCTCGGCTGGTTGATGACCACCACGGCGACCAGGCGCGGATCGCTGGCCGGCGCCATGCCGGCGAACACCGAGATGTACTTGTCGGCGGAGTAGCCGCCGTTGGCGGCGATGTGCGCGGTCCCGGTCTTGCCGGCCACGTGGTAGCCCTCGATGTCGGCGAGCTTGCCGGTGCCCTCGCTCGAGACCACCGACTCCAGGATGCCGCGCAGGGTCGTGGAGAGCTGCGGCGAGATCACCGGCTGCGGTGCGGGCGCGTCGGAGAGGCGCATGAAGCTCGGCGGCGTATGCACGCCGGCATTGGCGAGGGTGTCGTAGGCGTCGGCCAGCTGCAGCGCGGTAATGGACAGGCCGTAGCCGTAGGAGATGGTGGCCTGGCGCGCCGGGTTCCAGGCGCGGAAGGCCGGCAGGCTGCCGGGGGCCTCGCCGGGGAAACCGCTGCCGGTGCTCTTGCCGAAACCGAAGGCATCCAGCGTGCGCCACATGAACTCCGAGGGCAGCGACAGCGCGATCTTGCTGGCGCCCACGTTGCTGGACTTCTGGATGATGGTGGTGAGGTCGATGCGGCCGTAGTCCTGGCCGTCGTCGTGGATGGTGTAGCCCGCCACCTTGAAGGTGCCCGGCGAGGTATCGATGACCGAGTTCAGCTGGTACTTGCCCGAGAGCAGCGCCGACACGATGGTGAAGGGCTTCATGCTGGAGCCGGGCTCGAACTGGTCGGTGACCGCGCGGTTGCGGAAGTCGTCGCTGTTGGCGTCGCTGCGGTTGTTGGGGTTGAACGAGGGCAGGTTCGCCATCGCCAGCACTTCGCCGGTGCGGGAATCCATCATCACGATGGAGCCGGACTTGGCGCCCTGGGCCAGCACCGCCTGCTTGAGGGCGCGATAGGCCAGGTACTGGATGCGCAGGTCGATGCTGGTGGTGAGGTCCTGGCCGGCGCGGGGCGCGCGGACGTTCTCCACGTCCTGCACCGAGCGGCCGTAACGGTCGACGATGACCTTCTGCGCGCCGGGCACGCCCTTCAGCCAGGAGTCATAGCCGAGCTCCAGGCCTTCCTGGCCGTGGTCATCCACGTTGGTGAAACCCAGCACCTGGGAAGTGACCTCGCCGGCCGGATAGTAGCGGCGGTATTCGCGCTGGGTGTAGACGCCGGGGATGTCGAGGGCCATGACCTGCTGCGCCGCATAGGGGTCCATGCCGCGGGCCAGGTACACGAACTCCTTGTCGGCGCTGTTCCTGAGCAGCCGTGCGAGATCCGCGGGCTTCGCGCCCAGCATGTGCGCCAGGGCGTTCACGGAGCCGGCCTGGAACTCCTGCGGATTCATCCACAGGGAATCCACCGGCGTGCTCACGGCCAGGGGCTGGCCGTTGCGGTCCAGGATCATGCCGCGGTGCGCCGGGATCGCCACGGTGCGCAGGTGGCGCTCGGCGCCCTGGGTCAGCAGGAACTGCTTGTCCAGCACCTGCAGGTACACGGCGCGGCCGATCAGCCCCGCCGCCACCAGCGAGAAGAAGCCCAGCACCGCCACGCCGCGCCAGCCGGCGGCGTAGTCGCCCTGCTTCACGTCGAGCTTCGGCTTGCCGAACTTCATGGCTTCACCACCACGACTTGCGGGTTGGCGGGCAGCCCCATGTCCTGTCTCTGGGTGGCGGACTGCTCTATATAAGCGTGGGTGCTCCAGGTGCTCTGCTCCAGCAGGAGCCGGCCCCAGTCCACGTTCAACTGGTCGCGCTGCTGGTGCAGCTGGTCCAGCTGCTCGAACAGCACCCGGTTCTGGTGGCGTGCGTCGATGAGCGCGATGGCGGAGAGGAACACCGCCAGGCCCAAGAGGGCCACCACCGAGCGGCTCAGGACCAGGTTCATGCCAGCCGCTCCGCCACGCGCAGCACCGCGCTGCGGGCGCGCGGGTTGTCGCGGGTCTCGTCTTCGGAAGCCTGGATGGCCTTGCCCAGGGACTTCAGCGCCGGCGTGCCCGCGGGCTCGAGCCAGGGCGCGCGCGGATCCGGCGCCGGCGGCCGCGAGTGGTCGCGGATGAAGCGCTTCACGATGCGGTCTTCCAGGGAGTGGAAGCTGATGACCGCGAGCCGGCCGGCCGGCGCCAGCACCTTGAGGCACTGTTCCAGGCAGGCGCTGAGCTCTTCCAGCTCGCGGTTGATGAAGATGCGGATGGCCTGGAAGCTGCGGGTGGCCGGATGCTTGTGGCGGTCGTGGCGCGGCGCGGCGCGGCTGACGAGCTCGGCGAGCTGCAGCGTGTCGGTGATGGGATTCAGCGCGCGTTCGCTGACGATGGCGCGGGCGATGCGGCGCGCGTGGCGTTCCTCGCCCAAGGTGAACAGCACGTGGGTGATGTCCTGTTCGCTGGCATGGGAGAGCCACTCGGCCGCGCTCTCGCCGGCTTCAGGATCCATGCGCATGTCGAGGGGACCGGCCTGGGTGAAACTGAAGCCGCGGCCCGGGTCGTCCAGCTGCGCCGACGACACACCGATGTCCAGCAAGACTCCGTCGACCCGACCCGACACACCCGCCTCCGTCGCGATGCGCTCCAGCATGGAGAACGCAGCGCGGTAGACCGTGAACCTACTCTCACTTCCCGCCAGTGCCCGGCCGGCGGCATAAGCCTCCGGATCCCGGTCCAGCGCGATCAAGCGGCCCTGCTCGCCCAAGCGCGCCAGGATCGCGCGGCTGTGGCCGCCCCGGCCGAAGGTAGCGTCCATGTACACGCCGTCGGCCCGCACCGCGAGCCCGTCCACCGCCTCCTGCAAAAGCACCGGGCGGTGGAGTTCCGCGGCGCTCAAAGCACCAGCCTGGCGAGCTCGTCCGGCAATCCGCCGGCGGCGTCCGTATCTCCGTTGAGGCTCGCTTCGCGGCGCGTGTCCCAGGCCGCCTGCTGCCAGAGTTCGAACTTGCGGCCGAGGCCGAGCAGCACCACGTCGCGTTCGAGTCCGGCGAACGTGCGCAGCTCCGGCGGCAACAGCACGCGGCTATGTCCGTCGAGTTCCACTTCGGTGGCATGGCCGAGCAGGAGGCGCTGCAGTTCGCGCGCCTGCTTGTTCAGGCTCGGCAGGCGCACCAGGCGTTCTTCGAGGGCTTCCCATTCCGGGAGCGGATACATCAGCAGGCAGTGGTCGCGATCGATGGTGACCACGAGTTGGCCGCGGCAGGTCTCCTGAATGCGCTCGCGATAGCGCGCGGGCACGGCCAAGCGGCCCTTCGCATCCAGCGTCAGGTTGTTGATGCCCCGAAACATCCGCCCGTCCCGCCTCCGTTATAGGGTCTCGTGACCCATTTCATTCCACTTTTTCCCACCTGCACACACTATAGGAAGGCAAACCCGGCAGGTCAAGGGGAAAATGGCGAAATTTGCTTGTGGCTCAGGGACTTAGGAGCGGTTTTGTGGAGAAATTGGCCTAAATATTGACTTAGAAATCAATGCATTAAGAGACGCATCTTATACAGAACATTAACAAAACTAGGGTGAAATCCCTATTTTGAACGGTAAAAACGCGGATAAACCCCACTTTTCAGTGGGCAAAAAATGGTCAGCGCCCCGAAGGGCGCTGGTGGGTGGGTCATGGTCAGGAGATAAAAAGAGTCAGCCGATAAGCCGGGTTCTGTCGTGGACAGCCATTCCTCTGGGACATGGATCACTCCATGCCTCAAGCAGCCTACCCGGGAGCCGTACGGACCGCACGTGCAGGTTTCCCTGCTTGCTCCCCTATTTGGCCTTGCTCCGAGTGGGGTTTTCCGTGCCGCGGACAGTTACCTGCCGCGCGGTGCGCTCTTACCGCACCTTTTCACCCTTGCCGGCGCTTGCGCGCTTAGGCGGTATGTTTTCTGTGGCACTTTCCATGGGCTCGCGCCCCCCAGGCGTTACCTGGCACTCCGTCCTATGGAGCCCGGACTTTCCTCAATGCTTGCGCACTGCGACTGTCTGGCCGACTCCGGGACACATGATACTGGAATGACCTATTTTTTACCGGCGAGTTCGAGGGCCCGCTCATATAAGGGATTCTTGTTGAGCCCGGTGATCTCAGCGGCCAGGGCCGCCGCCTGCTTCACGGGCAGCTCCTTCAAGAGCGCCTTCAATACCCGCTCCGCCTCCGCGTCCGCCGCTGCAGCTTCCGCGGCGGGAGCCCCCGCCACCATCAGCACCACCTCGCCCTTGCCGGCGGCGGGATCGGTGCCGGCCCACTCCACCAGGGCTTGCAGCGGTGCATCCCGCACCTGCTCGTGAAGCTTGGTGAGTTCCCGGGCCAGGACCGCAGGGCGCTCCGGGCCGAAAGCCGCGGCCATGTCCTCCAGGGATTCCTTGAGGCGATGCACCGATTCATAGAAGACCAGGGTGCGGGGTTCCGCCATCAGTTCGCCCAGGCGCTCGCGCCGCGCTGCCTGTCTCGCCGGCAGGAAGCCCTCGAACACGAAGCGGTCCGTGGGCAGGCCGCTCACGCTCAAGGCCGCTATCAAGGCCGAGGCGCCCGGCACCGGCGTCACGGCGATGCCCGCGGCCCGTGCCGCCCGCACCAGCTCGAAGCCGGGATCGCTGATGAGCGGCGTGCCGGCATCGGAGATGAGCGCCACGGATTCGCCGGCCTGGAGGCGTGCCACCAGCATGGGCGCGCGCTCGGCTTCGTTATGGTCGTGCAGGGAGATGAGTTCAGCGCGGATGCCGAAGTGACTGAGCAGCGTGCCGCTGTGACGGGTGTCCTCGGCGGCCACCACGGCCGCCTGCTTCAGCACCGCGAGGGCACGGGCCGAGATGTCCTCCAGGTTGCCGATGGGGGTCGCCACCACGTACAGCACGCCGGGCCGCTGGGACACTTGAGGATTCCTCGGTAAATCCCGGCCCCGGGCGGGGTCGGGTATCATGCTATCCGCGCCATCCTGCTACGGAACCCCAGAGCCATGCAAGGCATCCACGCTCTCAAGCCGGCCCTCCACCTCCTCGGCCTCACGCTGCTCATGGCCGCGCTCGCGGCCTGCCATACCGTGCCCTCCCGCTCCGGCGGCGGCCCCCAAGTGAGCGAAGTCACGCAATTGGAACAGGCCGGCAAGTATGCCGATGCGGCCGCGCTCAACGAGAAGCTCGCGGCCGGCGCCACCGCCCCCAGCCAGCGCAACGAGTTCCTGGTGGGCGCCGCCGAGGATTGGCAGCTGGCAGGCAACCCGGCGCAGAGCTGGACAGTGATCCGCCAGATCCACGAGAAGAGCCTGTACCCGGCGCTATTGGCGCGCGTCGAGATCGTGAAGGCGAGCCTGTACCTGGCGCAGCATGATCCGCAGATGGCCTTGCAGCGCCTGAAGTTCGCGCTCACGCCGCTGCCGCCGGAATTGAAGGCCAAGGCACTGCTGGTGCGCGGCCAGGCGCATCAGGCTCAGGGCGACCTGGTGGCCATGGTGGCGGACTGGACCGAGCGGGAGACCTATCTCCCGGCGGGCAGCCCCGAGGTGGCGGCGAACCGCGACCTCATCTGGAACACCCTGAACGAGACCCACACGCCCCTCGACGTGAGCAAGCTCCCCGCTTCCCTCACGCCCATGGCGCGCGGCTGGCTGGAACTCGCCGACATCGAGCGCACCAGTTGGCAACAACCTGAAAAGTTCCTCGACCAGATAAAGCAATGGCAGGCGAAATACCCCGACCACCCGGCGCAACAGAAGCTGGTGCCGGATCTCATCGCCAAGCAGGTGGCCCTCACCTCCTTCCCGCCGAAGCTCGCGGTGCTGTTGCCCCTGCAAGGCAACTATCAGTCACCTTCCGATGCGGTGCGTGACGGGCTCATGGCCGCCTACTACCAAGTGGGCGGCGGCAACCCCCCCAGCATCACCGTATATGACTCCGGCACCACTGCCGCCAGCGCGCAGGCCGCCTACCAGAAGGCCGTGGCCGACGGCGCCAACATGGTGATCGGGCCGCTCACCAAGGATTCCGTGGCGGGGCTGGCATCCCAGTCTTCCCTGTCCATCCCGGTGCTGGCGCTGAACTATCTCGACAACAACCGCGGCGGTCCCGGCGGTTTCTACCAGTTCGGCCTCTTGCCGGAAGGTGAAGCGGCGCAGGTGGCGGAACGCGCGGTGGCGGAAGGCCGCAGCCACGCGGTGGCGCTGGTCTCCAACGACGACTTCGGCTCGCGCATGTTCAACGCCTTCCAGGCGCGCTTCAGCGAGCTCGGCGGCGACCTGCTGGGGATGCAGACCTTCGCGCCCAAGGGCAGCGCCTACGCACCGGTGCTCACCCAGCTGTTCGGCCTGGACGGGAGCGAGGACCGTGAGCAGCGCCTGGCCTCCACCATATCCATGCACATGGAATACGACCCGCGCCGCCGCCAGGACATCCAGTTCGTGTTCCTGGCCGCCAGCGCCGAGGACGCCCGCACCTTGCAGCCGCAGATCGGCTACAACCATGGCGAGGACTTGCCGGTCTACACCACCTCCAAGGTCTACACCCTGGACGACAACGTGGATAACACCACGCTCAACGGCGTGACCTTCGACGACATGCCCTGGACGCTGGAAGACTCCGGCTCCGTGGCGGACATGCGCAACGCCCTGCACAAGTACTGGCCCAACAACTTCGCCAACAACAGCCGCCTCTACGCCTTAGGCTTCGACGCCTACCGGCTGGTGCCGCTGCTGTACAACACCCACGGCATCGCCCAGGCGGTGCAGGGTGTGACGGGCTTCCTGAGCATGGACCCGAACGGCCGCGTGCACCGCCGCCTGGACTGGGCCGACTTCGAGGACGGCAGTGTCGACCTGCTGGCCCCGGTGGACCTGCCGGCCCAGGCCCCGGTGAACGTGGTGCAACCCGCCCCCAAGCCGTGACTGCCCCCAAGCATCTCGAGAGCGGCCAGCAGGCGGAACGGCTGGCCCTGGAGATGCTGGAATCGAAGGGCCTGAAGCTGCACACCCGCAACTACCGCTGCCCCCAGGGCGAACTGGACCTGGTGATGCAGGCAAGCGACGGTGGCCTGGTGGTGGTGGAGGTCCGCTATCGGCACGATGCCAGCCGCGGCTCCGCGGCCGAGACGGTAGGCCGCGAGAAACGCCGCAAAGTCATCCTGGCGGCCCAGCACCTGCTGCAGACCCGCCCCGAATTGCGCCGCAAACCCCTGCGCTTCGACGTGGTGGCGGTCTCGGGAGACTCAGGGCCCGACGCGGTAGAATGGATACAAGACGCTTTTCAGGTCTCCTGAGCGGGCAGAAAAGCACTACTTCTAAAAATTGGGGATTTTGGCCTCCGGCTAGGCGAGCAGGAGGGAGCGTACTCTTCAGTACGTAACCGACTGCGAGACCGAAGCGCAACAACGCCAGAGGGCAAAAGACCTATTTTTAGAAATCGTACAGAGGGAGCCATGAGCAAGTTAGAAGAACGAGTCACCAAGCAATTCAACGACAGCATCGCCACCAAGCAGGCGGCCTTGCAGGTACTCATCCCGCACATCCTGGCGGCGGGCAAGCTCATGGCCGAATCCCTCAAGCAGGAGGGCAAGGTCATGGCCTGCGGCAACGGCGGCTCGGCGGCGGACTCCCAGCACTTCTCAGCGGAGCTCCTGAACCGCTTCGAGCGGGAGCGCCCCGGCATCGCCGGCATCGCGCTCACCACCGACACCTCGACCCTCACCTCCATCTCCAACGACTACGAATACAACGAGATCTTCTCCAAGCAGGTGCGGGCGCTCGGCCGCAAGGGCGACGTGCTCTTGGCCATCTCCACCTCCGGCAACTCCCCCAACGTGATGCGCGCCATCGACGCGGCCCACGAGAAGGGCATCAAGGTGGTGGCGCTCACCGGCAAGGACGGCGGCAAGATGGCGGCGCAGCTCAAGGACGACGACGTGGAGATCCGCGTACCGGCCAAGGTGACGGCGCGCATCCAGGAAGTGCACCTCCTGGCGCTGCACTGCCTCTGCGACCTCATCGACGAACAACTCTTCCCCGCCTGATCTTGTGAAAGTGAACACGCTGCCCGCGGCCTTCCTCGAACGGCTGGCCGTGGTGGTCGGCGACGCCGACCTCTTCACCGACCCCGCCGACCGCTGGCCTTACAGCTACGACAACAGCCGCCGCCAGGCCCAGCCCGATGCCGTGGCCTTCCCCGCCTCCCATGCGGAAGTGGTGCAGGTGGTGAAGCTGTGTAATGAGTTCAAAGTCCCACTCACCACCAGAGGCCTGGGTAGCAGCACCACCGGCTCCGCGGTGCCGGTACGGGGCGGCCTAGTGCTGGCCCTGGAACGCATGAACCGCATCATCGAAGTGGACGGCGCCAACCGCGCCCTGAGCACCGAGACCGGCGCCACCAACGGCGCGGTGCAGGAAGCGGCGGCCCGCCAAGGATTCTTCTGGGCGCCGGATCCCACCTCGGCGGCCTACTCCACCGTGGGCGGCAACCTGGCCTGCGGGGCCGGCGGTCCGCATGCGGTGAAGTACGGCACCGCACGGGAGAACGTATTGGGCCTGCGCGCGGTGCTGGGCTCCGGCCAGGAACTGACCGCCGGCGTCTACACCACCAAGGGCGCCATGGGTTACGACTTCACGCGGCTCTTGGTGGGCTCGGAGGGCACCCTCGCGGTCATCACCGAGGCGACCCTGAAGCTCACGCCCAAGCCCGAAGCGGTGCGCACCCTGCGCGCGCTCTACGCGGACATGACCGCAGCGGCGGCGGCGGTGTCGCGCATCATGGCGCAGCCGGTGACGCCCTGCGTGCTGGAGTTCATCGACGGCGCCGCCATCGGCATGATCCGCGGCTACGCGGGCAACGACCTGCCGGCGGACGCGGGCGCCATGCTGCTGATCGAGGTGGACGGTGCGCCGGGACAGCTGGACGATGCGGCGGCAGCGGTGAGCGCGGCGGCCCAGGGCCCCGGCTGCATGGAATGCCGCGCGGCCCGGGACGAGAAGGAAGCCCAGGCCCTGTGGACCTCGCGCAAAGCGCTCTCCCCCGCCCTGCGCAAGATCGCGCCGAAGAAGATCAACGAGGATGTGGTGGTGCCGGTGTCGCGGATGGCGGAGTTCATCTCCCACCTGGGCGGGCTCTCCCAGCGCTACGGCGTGCCGATCGTCAACTTCGGCCACGCCGGCAACGGCAACATCCACGTGAACCTGCTGGTGGATCCAGACGACCACGCGCAGATGAAGAACGCCGAGGCCTGCCTGCAGGAAGTGTTCAGGACGGTGCTGGACATGCGGGGCACGCTCTCGGGAGAGCACGGCGTGGGCCTGGAGAAGCAGCCGTTCATGGCGCTGGAGTTCGACGCGGCGACGCTGGAGCTGATGCGGCGCATCAAGCGGGACTTCGATCCCAACGGCATCCTCAACCCGGGAAAGCTGCTGCCCCAGGCCTGACAGGGCCCGGTCTCAGCCGGCGGTCTTCCTGTCTAGGGACATCAGGCGCTCATAGAGGTTGTCGTAGCGCTTGAGCTCGTTGCGCTCGATGTCGGCGTCGGTCATGGCCCGGGAATGAGCCTCTACCTGCTGCCAATCCTTGGCGCTCAGCTGGCGCATGGCGAGGGGAAACAGCTCCTGCTCCTCGTCGTGGATATGGCTGAGGTTTTCCGCACAATAGGTCGCCCCCCGGTCCCGCACTTCCTGGCAGGCTTCCTTGTCGCCGCCCTGCACGTTGCGGATGCAGCGCAGCAACTCCGTCTCCTGCTGGCCGAAGCCGCGGTGATGCGCCGAGAGCGCATCGCAGAGGAGGCGTGCGTGGCCCTTGAGCTTGTCGATGATGAAGTCCTCGGTGGGATGATGGTTCACACCGGGATAGTTGCGCATGTAGACCACCGAGTTGCCGATCAGCGTGAGCTGGACCGGGTCATCACCGTCGCGCAGGGAATCGGCTTGCAGACGGAGCAGCGTCAGCACACGCTCCATGTTGCGATGGGCGTCAGCGAGGTTACGGAGTACCGCTTGATGAGGCATGGCACGCTTTCCTTTTTACGTCACATGGGCCTGTGACGGGGAAAACGCGCGTAGGCGGATTAGGCGTCAAGCTCGCGCAAATGCCGAGCCGTTTCACTATATACCTTCCGGATACCTTCCGGGGATTATGTGCCGGTGAGCGGACGGACGGTCGAACCCCTTGCTACCAGGCTCAGTGCAGGTCGAGGTGCCGTCCGGCATTCATCAAGTAGTCATAAAGATTGTCGTACTGCTTCAGGTCGTTGCGCTCGAGCGCTGGGTCGATGACGGCCCGGGCGCTCTCGCCGATCTGGTCCCAGTCGTAGGCGTTCAGCCACTTGATGGCCTGGGGGAACATGTCGAGTTCCTCGAGGCGGATGTGGTTGGCATGCTCGGCGCAGTAGGCGGTGCCTATGCGCCGAATGTCCCGGCAGGCATCCAGGTCGCCGGCCTGGGCGCTGCGGATGCGGCGCAGCAGGACATCTTCCTGCTCGCGGAAGGTCTCATGCTGGTCATGCAGCCGCACGCAGATCAGGCGCGTCTCGGGGGCGTGCACCACCAGCTTGCCGAAGATCAGCTCCTCGGTGGGATGGTGGATCACCCCGGGATAGTTGCGCATGTAGCCGACGGCGTTGCCGAGCAGCTGGAAACCTTCGGCGTCGGCGCCCGGCTTAAGCGAGTCCACCTGCAGCTGGATCAGGGTCAAGACCCTCTCCATGTTGCGGTGGGCATCGATGAGGTCGCGAGCGATCTCGTGTTGCATAGGTCCCCACTCCACCGACGGCCGCCCTCACGCATCCGCGTGAACGGCCGTCTGGGCACATATGTGATGGTCATCCCCGCTGTGGTGAAGATCGCGACGGGCTCGAAGACTCCCCGCCGCCGCTATTTCCCCGCAGCCTGGGTCAATTTTCCCACATCCAACAGGCGAATGCTTTGACCACTAATATTAATTAGTTCGCGGGCGCTGAAGCGCTCGAACACCTTGCGGATCATGTCGGCGCTGATACGCAAATAGTTGCCCATGTCGGGCCGCGGCATGGGCAGCTGGAACTCGGTGCCGGAACGGCCCTGGCGCTGATGGCGGCGCGAGAGGTCCAGGAGGAAGCGGGCTACCCGCTGGTCGGCGCTGCTGTCCCGGGTCAGGGCCAGGCTGTGGCCGGTATCCCGGCTCACCAGGCGGAAGATCTGGCGGCGCAGGCCTTCGCTCTGCTCCATGCGCAAGGCCAGCTCGGAATAGGGGAAGGCGCAGACTTCGCTGTCCTGCAGGGCCTGGGCGTGGGAGACGTGGCGCTGGGGGTAGATACCATCGATGCCCACCAGCTCTCCGGCCAGACTGAATCCCAGTACCCGTTCCCGGCCCCAGGTGTCAGAGCGGTAGATCTTGAAGGCACCGGAACGCACCACGTAGATGGCGCTCAGGGGGTCGCCGAAGCGGAACAGATGGCTATCGGCGATGAAGCGCTCGGGATGCTCGACGATGCTCTCGAGGCTCTGCAGATCCTCGGGCTCCAGCTCCCAGGGCACGCAGACCGGTTGCAGGGTGCAGACCGGACAGGGCTCCGGCTCAGAAATGATTTGACGATGTAATTCCGGCTTCTCGTCCTGCACCACATGCGTCCCGGGTTATGCGAAGCAAGTCACGTTACCTGTGAAATATAGCAGGATTCACGCAGCGGTAGTCTGTTTTTACAGAAGCGCGGCGGCGGCGATCTCGAAGCCATCACCCGCCATATCTCACAGGCCGGCCTGCGAGTTTTTTATACAGCGCCGCATCCTCCGCGCCGAAGCAACAGGCGACGATGCGCTCGAACTCATCGAGGCGCCCTTGCATCACGCCCAGGGCGACGCGGGCCGCGGCCATCTTGGGATATCCGTACACGCCGGTGCTGATGCAGGGGAAGGCGATGCTGCGTGCCCGCTTCTCGGCAGCCAGGATGAAGGCATTGCGATAGCAGCTCGCCAGCAGCTGCGGCTCGCCCCGCTCGCCGCCGTGCCATACCGGGCCGGGGGTGTGCACCACCCAGCGGGCCTTGAGACCGAAGCCGGGGGTGATGCGCGCCTCGCCGGTGGGACAGGGCCCCAGCCGGCGACAGGCTTCCAGCAGTTCCGGGCCCGCGGCCCGGTGGATGGCCCCGTCCACTCCGCCGCCGCCCAGGAGGCTCTCGTTGGCGGCGTTGACGATGACGTCCACGTCCAGCCGGGTGATGTCCCCCTGGATGACTTCGATCATGCTTTCTTCTTGGGCCTCCAGGCCCAGACGTATTCACAGTCGACCGTGGGCTCGCCCGTCTCGTCGGTGATCTTCACCGGCACGGCGATGTCGCCCTTCTCTTCCACCCAGAAACGCTCACGCATGGCGGGGGTGAGCGTGGCCTCGGCCTTGAGCGGTCCCTGGGAGCGTTTGATGTAGTTGATGCGCATGCTCTTCAGGATGGGGAGTTTCTCGTCCGGGACGCTCATGCCGAACACCGCGCCGGTGGCGGTCTCGCCGATGAGCGCTACTGCGGCGGCGTGCACGGTGCCGATGTGGTTCTGCACCCGGCGCTTGTTGGCGAGGCTCAGCACCGCCCGCTCCTCGGTGAGCTCCTGGAACTTCACCCCGGCGGTGCGCACGAAGTGCACGGTGCCGCCGAAGGCCCAGGTGATGAGGAAGCGCCTGAGCCCTTGAGGATAGCCGTCGAACTTGTGGACCACGCGGGCGAGACGGTTATGGTCGGACATGAGATGCTCCCTAAACGACGAGGCGGCCCTACGGCCGCCTCTTCTATTTGATGACTTTAAGCGTGGGTTTCTTGCCGGTGGGTTTCGGTCCATCGCCACCGCTGGGCGCCACGCCGCCCGGCTCACCATCCTGCGGCTCGCCCTCGGCATCGAACAGCATGCCCTGGCCGCTCTCATGGGCGTAGACCGCCAGGATCGCCGCCATGGGCACCCGCACGCGGCGCGACACACCGCCGAAGCGCGCGTCGAACTGCACCGCCTCGGCACCCAGGTCCAGGCCGCTGGTGGCTTCGTAGCTGATGTTGAGCACCAGCTTGCCGTCCTGGGCGTAACCCGGCGGGATCTCCACGTCGGCGGCGTTCACGTCCACCACCATGTAGGGCGTGGAACCACTGTCCACGATCCACTGGTGCATGGCGCGCAGGAAATAAGGTTTACGGGGCAGCATCAGATACAGAATAACGCAATTTTAATTTGGAGTGTTTCAGCACGACGCCTGCTTGAAACCAGCGGATTTTGGTCCCTGGCGAGGCGCGGGAGGCGAGCGCCCGGAGCGTACTCTTCAGTACGTGAGGACCGTGAGCCGGACCGCAACGAAGCCAGGGAGCAAAAGACGCGGTTTCAGGGGGAAGGACGCATCTCGCGTTCGATTTCCGTAAGACTTAACTTAAATGCAGGGCGGTTGAAGAGACGCTCCGCGTACTTGTGGATGCCCTTGGCCTGGGCCGGCAGGTCGATCTCGTAGCGCGGCAGGCGCCACAGGATCGGCGCGATGGAGCAGTCCACCAGGGAGAACTCGTCGCTGAGGAAGTAGGGTTTCACGGAGAAGGCATCGGCGGCGGCCAGCAGGCTCTCGCGCAGCATCTTCTTGGCGCGGGCATGGGGCTTGCTCGGGGACTGCTCGATCTCGTCCACCAGCGAATACCAGTCCCGCTCCACGCGGAACAGCGCCAGGCGGAAGCGCGCGCGGGTCACCGGGTCCACCGGCATCAGCGGCGGATGCGGGAAGCGCTCCTCCAGGTACTCCATGATGATGCGCGGGTCATACAGCACCAGCTCCCTGTCCACCAGCGTCGGCACGCTGTTGTAGGGGTTGAGGTCCAGGAGGTCCTCGGGGAGCTTGTTGCCCTCCACGTTCACCACGTCCATGGCGATGCCCTTCTCCGCGAGCACCAGGCGCACGCGATGGGAATGGGGACAAGCCGGTCGGGAATAGAGGGTCATGGAATGGCCTTGAGGTGGAGAGATGCCGGACGGCTCCCCGCCGTCCGGCACCGCATCAGTGCAACTTCTTCCAGATCTCGCGCTTCAGCATGAAGGCGAACAGGAAGAACAGGACCAGGAAGCCGATCACCTTGAGGCCCAGGTTGCGGCGCTCCAGCTGGATCGGCTCGGCGGTGTAACTGAGGAAGTTCGTGATGTCCATGGCCACCTGGTCGAACTGCTCAGGGCTGAGCTTGCCCGGCGTGACCTGCTCGAAGTGGTCGAACACCGGGGCGGAATGGCCCTCGCCTTCCTCGGTCTTGTAGACCGGCTTCTGGGTGCCCTGCAGCTCCCACAGCACGTTGGGCATGGCGGCGTTGGGCAGCAACAGGTTGTTGGAGCCGGTGGCGGTCTTGGGGTCGTTGTAGAACGACTTCAGGTAGCTGTAGATCCAGTCGGCGCCGCGGCTGCGGGCCTCCAGGGTCAGGTCCGGGGGCACGCGGCCGAACCACTTCTCGGCATCCGCGGCTGGCATGGCGCTGACCATGGTGTCGAAGGGCTTGGCCCCGCCGGTCGGCATCAGGTAGTTCTCGAGCTGGGTGTCGGTGAGACCGAGGTCCGCGCCGAGCCGGTTGTAGCGCACGTACTGCGCGGAGTGGCAGCCCATGCAGTAGTTGGCGAAGTACTTGGCACCGCGCTGCAGCGACGAGGTGTTGCTGATGTCGGTGTTGGCGTGCTGCATGACGCCGCCTTCCTCGGCCTGGGCGGCGAACGGCGCAAGCGCCAGCAACGCGACGATGATGAGCTTCTTCATGTCAGTGGCTCCTCCCGAGCGTCACCCTGTCCGGCACCTTCTCGGCCTGGTTCAGCCTGGGGAAGAACGCCGGCAGCAGCATGAACACGGCGCAGTACACGCCGGGGATGAGCCAGGAGTACAGCTTGAGCTGCACCTCGCTCGGGTCCCAGCCGATCACGTCGAAGATGGAGATCAACACCATCACCGCCACGAACATGCCGACCAGGAAGTTCCGGCTGCGCGGCCTGGAGTAGAGCCAGGACGTCAGGAAGAACAGGAAGTACAGCTCGGCGAAGCGCTGGCCGATCTGCGCGTAGACCGGCGAGGCCAACTGCATGCCGATGTAGCCCAACACGAAGAAGGTGATGCCGAACACGATCACCAGCCGGCGGTAGAGCATGCCGCGGTAGCGCAGAGACTTCACCGGGTTGGTGTCGAGCCAGGGCAGCAGGAACAGCATCAGGATGGCGCCGCCCATGGCCACCACGCCGGTGAGCTTGTCCGGGATGGAGCGCAGGATGGCGTAGAACGGCCCGAAGTACCACAGCGGATGGATGTCATCCGGGGTCTTGAGGGCGTTGGCCGGCTCGAAGTTGGCCGGTTCCAGGAACATGCCGTTCATGGCCGGGGCGAAGAACACGATGCCGGCGAACACCGCCGCGAACACCGTGACGCCCACCAGGTCCTTGATGGTGTAGTAAGGATGGAACGGGATGCCGTCGAGCGGGATGCCGTCCTTGTCCTTGTTCTTCTTGATCTCGATGCCGTCGGGGTTGTTGGAACCCACTTCGTGCAGCGCGATCAGGTGGAACACCACCAGGCCGATCAGCACCAGCGGCACCGCCACCACGTGCAGGGCGAAGAAGCGGTTCAGGGTGATGTCGGAGATGGTGAAGTCACCGCGGATCCACTGCGAGAGGCCCTCGCCGATGCCGGGGATGGCGCCGAACAGGGAGATGATCACCTGCGCGCCCCAGTAGGACATCTGGCCCCAGGGCAGCAGATAGCCCATGAAGGCCTCGGCCATCAGCGTCACGTAGATGAGCGCGCCGAAGATCCACAGCAGTTCGCGCGGCTTCTTGTAGGAGCCGTACATCACGCCGCGGAACATGTGCAGGTACACCACCAGGAAGAACAGCGATGCGCCCACCGAATGCATGTAGCGGATCAGCCAGCCCCAGTTCACGTCGCGCATGATGTACTCGACCGAGGCGAAGGCTTCGTTCGCGTCGGGCTTGTAGTTCATGGCGAGGAAGATGCCGGTGACGATCTGGTTGACCAGCATCAGCAGGGCGATGGAACCGAAGAAGTACCAGACGTTGAAGTTCTTGGGCGCGTAGTACTGGGAGACGTGCTTCTCCCAGAACTCGGTCATGGGGAAGCGCTCGTCGATCCAGTCCCGCAAGCCGCCGAGCCAGCCGCCGGTCACGTCGATCAAGTCACGGTCGTTGTCTTCGCTGGTGAGCTTGGCCATCACGCGGCTCCCTGGTCTTCGCCCACGCGGATCACCGCGTCGGAGACGAACTTGTAAGGCGGCACCTGCAGGTTGAGCGGCGCCGGCACACCCTTGAACACGCGGCCCGCCAGGTCGTACTTGGATCCGTGGCAGGGGCAGAAGAAGCCGCCCGGCCAGTCCATGCTGACCTCGGGGTCGTTGGGCTGGGGCTTGTAGAGGGGCGAGCAGCCGAGGTGGGTGCAGATGCCCACCACCACGAACAGCTCCGGCTTGATGGAGCGGTATTCGTTCTTGCAGTACTTGGGCTGCTGGTCTTCCTTGGAATCCGGGTCGCGCAGGTGGCCGTCGACCTTCTTCAGGCCCGCCACGGCGTCGGCGCCGCGCTGCACCACCCAGGTGGGCTTGCCGCGCCACTTGGCCTTCACCTGGCCGCCCGGCTCGATCTTGCTGACGTCGATGTCCACGGGGCCGCCGAGGGCCTTGGCGCGGGCGCTGGGCTCCATGGAGGAGACGAACGGCACCGCCGCCATCACCGCACCCACGGCGCCGACCACCACAGTGGCCACCGTCAGGAAGTGACGGCGGCTCTGGTCGATCTCATCGCTCATTGACCCCATCTCCTGGTGTCTGACCTGTAGTACCGCCCCACCGGACCCGCGCGGTCCGGGAGCCCTTGGACGGGCAGACGCGAGGCGGCCAAAAATATCGCCGCATTATACACACCGCTTTTGCGGGACGACCAGCAAGTCCGCGTCCCACAAGGCGTCCCGGGCTTACGCATGCTAGCGTATGCGCATGCGACCCCTCGCGCGTCTGCTGTATTTCCTGCTCCAGGCCGTGGTGGTCGGCCTGGCGGCGGCCTTCGTGGTGGTCTGGGTCAAACCCGGGCTGCTGGCCGGCCGCGTGGCCGGCGATGCCGCGCCCGCCTCCTATGCCGAGGCGGTGGCTGCCAGCTCCCCGGCGGTGGTGAACGTCCATAGCGCGCGCCATGTGCGCCCCACCACGGCCGCGCCCAAGACCGCCCCCAAGTCCGGCCTGCCTGACAACTATGGCCCCCCGGCCGGCCAGCTGGAGAACAGCCTGGGGTCGGGCGTCATCGTCAGCAGCGATGGCTACATCCTGACCAACCTGCATGTCATCAACGGCGCCGATGCCATCCAGGTGGGCTTGCAGGACGGCCGCTCGGCGGCAGCCCGGGTGGTGGGCACCGACCCGGATACGGACTTGGCCCTGCTCAAGGTGGACCTGAACGGCCTCGACGCCATCCAGATGGGCCGCTCCGACGACATCAAGGTGGGCGACGTGGTGCTGGCCATCGGCGACCCCTATGGCGTGGGCCAGACCGTGACCCAGGGCATCGTCAGCGCCACGGGCAGGAGCCAGCTCGGCCTCTCCACCTTCGAGAACTTCATCCAGACCGATGCCGCCATCAATCCCGGCAACTCCGGCGGCGCGCTGGTGAACGCCCGCGGCGAACTGGTGGGCATCAGCACCGCGCTGTTCTCGCCCTCCGGCGGCTCCAACGGCATCGGCTTCGCCATCCCCGTGAACCTCGCCAACGGCGTGATGCACCAGCTCATCGACTACGGCCGGGTGCTGCGCGGCTGGCTCGGTGTCGAGCCGCAGAACATCACGCCGGAGCTGGCCCAGGCCTTCCGCCTGAAGAACACCCACGGCTTCCTGGTGACGAGCGTGACGCCCCAGAGCCCGGCCTCTGCCGCCGGCTTGGCGCCGGGCGACGTGATCGAGTCCATCGATGGGGATGAGGTGGATAACAGCCGCGATGCGCTGAACCGCATCGCCGCGAAACCGCCGGGCACCTCCATCACCGTGGGCGGCGTGCGTGACGGCAAGAAGTTCCGGCTGCAGGTGACCGTGGCCGAGCGGCCTGGGTCAGGGTGAGCGGCATCGCCGCGAACGCCCGGCCATGGATGGCCGGGCCGGTAAACACACCAGGGACGGGTGAATGAAGGCTACGCTGCTACTCGTTTAATCTTCGCGCCGAGCTGTCCCAATTTTTCCTCGATGGTCTCGTAGCCTCTATCGATGTGATAGATGCGCTCCACCGTGGTCTCGCCCTGGGCCACCAGACCCGCCAGCACCAGTCCCGCGGAAGCGCGCAGGTCGGTAGCCATCACCGGCGCGCCGGTGAGCTTGTCTACGCCTTCGCTGATGGTGGTGTTGCCTTCCAGGCGCAGGTTGGCGCCCATGCGCTGCATCTCCTGCACGTGCATGAAGCGGTTCTCGAACACCGTCTCGGTGATGGTGCCGGTGCCCTGGGCGGTGAGGTTCAGCGCCGTGAACTGGGCCTGCATGTCGGTGGGGAAGGCCGGATAAGGCGCGGTCTTCACCGACACGGCCTTGAGGCGCTTGCCGCGCATGTCCACTTCCAGCCAGTCCTTGCCCTTGGCGAGGGTGGCGCCGCTCTCCTCAAGCTTGGCCAGCACCGCGTCCAGTAGCGAGGGATCGGTGTCGCGCATGCGCACCCGGCCGCCGGTCATGGCGCCGGCGCAGAGATAGGTGCCGGTCTCGATGCGGTCCGGCATCACCGAGTAATCGGTGCCGTGCAGCTTCTTCACGCCCTGCACCCGGATGGTGTCGGTGCCCATGCCCTCGATCTTGGCACCCATCTGGTTGAGGAACAGGGCCAGGTCCACCACCTCGGGTTCGCGGGCGGCATTTTCAATAAGACTCTCGCCGTCGGCCAGGGCCGCGGCCATGATCAGGTTCTCGGTGCCGGTGACGGACACGGTGTCCATGAAGATGCGCGCGCCCTTGAGGCGGCCGGACTTGGCGCGGATGTAACCGTTCTCGACCTTGATCTCGGCACCCATGGCCTCAAGGCCGGCGATGTGCAGGTTCACCGGGCGCGTGCCGATGGCGCAGCCGCCGGGCAGCGAGACCTCGGCTTCGCCGAAGCGCGCCACCAGGGGGCCCAGCACCAGGATGGAAGCGCGCATGGTCTTGACCAGTTCATAGGGCGCGCTGTAGTGCTTGATGCTGGTGGCATCCACCTCGATGCGCATGCGGTCGTTGATGGTCACGCCCACGCCCATGCGGCCCAGGAGCTCGATCATGGTGGTGACATCGTGCAGGTGCGGCACGTTGGCGATGTGGCTGGGCGTGTCCGCCAGCAGGGTCGCGGCGATGATGGGCAGGGTGGCGTTCTTGGCGCCGGAGATGCGGATCTCGCCTTCCAGCTTGCGGCCGCCGTTGATGAGCAACTTGTCCAAGGGAGACCTTGTCCTTTACTTATATATAGGTGATCAGCCGCCCTGCTCCGCCGGAGTCAGGGTGCGCAGGCTGAGGGCATGGATCTCGCGGCCCATGAGCTGCCCCAGGGTGGCGTAGACCATCTGGTGCCGGGCCAGCGAGCGCTTGCCCTCGAACTCCGCCGAGACCACCAACGCCTCGAAATGGGTGTGGTCCTCGCCGCTCACCTCGACGTGCGCCGAGGGCAGGCCTTGCTGGATGAGCGCTTTGACTTCCGCGGGACTCAAGGGGTTTTCGCCGGGATACGGCCGGGCTGGCGCGTGTGTGCGGGATGATACTCGAAGCTGCGTGTATCATGGCAGTCTCATACAGCCCGTCCACCCCGAGAGACCCGATGACCGCCGATCCGGCCGCCCTCACCCGCCTGGCGCGGGAGGTCCTGGAGACCGAAGCCAGCGCCATCACGGCCCTGGTGGGCCGGCTCGACGGCAGCTTCACCCTGGCCTGCAAGCTGATGCTGGAGTGCCGCGGCCGCGTGGTGGTCACCGGCATGGGCAAGAGCGGCCACGTGGCCAACAAGATCGCCGCCACCCTCGCCTCCACCGGCACGCCGGCCTTCTTCGTGCATCCGGGCGAGGCCAGCCACGGCGACCTCGGCATGATCACCGGCGGGGACCTGGTGCTGGCGCTGTCCAACTCCGGCGAGACCAACGAGCTCGTCACCATCCTGCCGCTCATCAAGCGCCTGGGCGTGAAGCTCATCGCGCTGACCGGCAAGCCCGGATCCAGCCTGGCCAAGACCGCCGACGTGCATCTCGATGTGAGCGTGGCCCGCGAGGCGGATCCGCTTGGCCTCGCGCCCACCGCCAGCACCACCGCCGCGCTCGCCATGGGCGATGCGCTGGCCATGGCGGTGCTGTCCATGCGCGGCTTCACCCATGAGGACTTCGCCCGCTCCCATCCGGGCGGCAGCCTGGGCCGTCGCCTGCTGCTGAAGGTCGAGGACGTGATGCACAAGGGCGAGCGCATGCCTTCGGTGCAGCTCGGCACGTCGCTTAGTGAGGCGCTGATGGAGATGACCCGCAAGGGCCTCGGCATGACCGCGGTGTTGGATAAGTCCGGCAAGGTGGCCGGCATCTTCACGGACGGCGACCTGCGCCGCACCCTGGACCGCCAGGTGGACGTGCACAAAGCCAGCATCGACGAGGTCATGAACCGCGACTGCACCACCGCCGCGCCCGACATGCTGGCGGGCGAGGCGCTGCATATATTAGAGAGCCGCAAGTTCAACGGCTTGCTGGTAGTGGACAAGGATAAGAAGCTGGTCGGTGCGTTGAACATGCACGATCTATTAAGAGCGGGCATCGTCTAGATGGACCTGAAGCAGCGGGCTGCCCGCATCAAGCTGGTGATATTCGACGTGGACGGTGTGCTGACGGACGGCCGCCTCTATTACGGCGCCGGCGGCGAGGAACTCAAGGTCTTCCACGTGCACGACGGCCAGGGCATGAAGCGCCTGCAGAAGGCCGGCATCACTCTCGCCATCATCTCCGGCCGCGACTCCGCCGCCGTGACCCGCCGCATGCAGGACTTGGGCATCGAGCACCTCTTCCAGGGCGACGAGAACAAGCTGCCCATCTTCGAGCGCCTGCTGCAGAAGCTGGGCGTCACGGCCGAGCAGACGGCCTGCGTGGGCGACGACCTCCCTGACCTGCCGCTGTTGCAGAAAGCCGGCCTCGCCATCGCCGTGGCCAATGCCGTGCCGGTGCTGAAGCAGGCGGCGCATCACGTCACCAGCGTCCAAGGCGGTCTCGGCGCGGCGCGTGAGGTCTGCGACCTGATCCTCGACGCCCAGGGCCGTCCGTGACCTGGAAACTCTTCGGCGTGGTGCTGTTCCTGGTGGCGGTGGCCATCGCCACCGCCTGGCTGCTGCGGGAGACCGAGCTGCAGGGCCTGCAGGCGGAACAGCCCAAGACCCACGTGCCGGACTACTACTTCACCGACGCCACGGTCACCAGCCTGGACCAGAAAGGCAAGCCGGCCTCGGAGCTGGTCTCGCCGCGCATCATCCACCACCCGGACGACGACAGCGTCGAGGCTTTCCAGCCCAAGATGCGCTACTTCACCCAGAACGGCCTGCCCTGGTACGCGGTGGCGGACCACGGTATGGAACCCAGCGGCGGCAACCTAATCTACCTGGACGGCCACGTGGTCATGACCCATCCGGACCTGAACGACGGCCCGCCCCTGGTGGTGAATACCGACCATCTCAAGGTGGACCTGACCACCAACATCGCCTCCACCGACGACCCCGTGGCCATCCACAAGGGCACAAACCTGACCCACGGTATCGGCATGGACGGCTATATGCAGGATAATCGGATGGTGTTGCGGACCAAGGTCACAGGTCTATATGTCCCCAAGAAGAAGCCCTGAGTTCCTGGCGGCGGCGCTGTGCGCCTGCGGCCTGCTGGCCGCCGGCAACGCCTGGGCGTTGCAGAGCGACAAGAACCAGCCCATCAACATCAACTCCGATCATGCGGAGTTCAAGAGCGACCCCAAGCACCCCAGCAACGGCGTGGGTACCTACACCGGGCACGTGGTCATCACCCAGGGCAGCATCCAGATCGAGGGCGACAGGGCCGTGTTCCACCTCGTCAACAACGACCTGGACACCGCCGAGATCTACGGCGATCCCGTGACCTTCACGCAGAAACCCGA